>JAQTVS010000114.1 GCA_028706735.1 Thiomonas sp. | reverse complement strand
CGCGATCGCGTCTGGCCAGACCATGCCCTTGGCGTCGTGATTTTGCTCGATGCAGGCGCCCAGAATCCGGGTGATGCCGATGCCGTAGCAGCCCATTTCCAGCGTTTGCGACTTGCCCTTGTCGTCAAGAAAAGTCGCACCCATCGCGGCCGAATATTTGGTGCCCAGATAGAACACATGCCCCACCTCGATGCCGCGACAGATCGACAGCGCGCCTTTGCCGTCCGGGCTGGGATCGCCCGCCTGGACATTGCGGATGTCGGCCACTTCGGCCTCAGGCAGATCACGCCCCCAGTTGACACCGGTGTAGTGGAAACCCTCCGCGTTGGCGCCGACGACAAAGTCGTTCATATTCGCCACGGTGCGGTCGGCAATCACGCGAACCGGATGCACAGTGGCAATCGGCCCGAGGTAGCCCGGCGGCGTGCCAAACGTGGCCACAATCTCGGCCTCGGTTGCCATGCGGGTGTTGGCCAGACCGGCAAGTTTGCTCACCTTGACCTCGTTCACCGCATGATCGCCGCGCACCAGCAGCAGCACGATGGTTGCGGCCTGTCCGGGCCTGTCGCCATCCACTGCGAGCACGACCGACTTGATGGTCTGCTGCAAGGGGATGCCCAGCAGCGTGGCGACGTCCTCGCATTTGGCTGCGCCCGGCGTGGGCGTCTTTTGCAGGGCTTGCGCTGGCGCTGCGCGCGTTGCGATCAACGGCAGGGCTTCGGCCTTTTCGATGTTCGCGGCAAAGTCGGAGCCCTCGCAGTAGGCAATGGCATCCTCCCCGGTATCGGCAATGACGTGGAATTCGTGACTCAGCGAGCCGCCGATGGCCCCCGAATCCGCCGCCACGGCGCGGAACTCGAAGCCGAAGCGCTGGAAGATGCGCACATAGGCGTCGAACATCGCGCGGTAGCTGACCTGCGCCGCCTCAAAGTCGCGGTCAAAGGAGTAGGCGTCCTTCATGGTGAACTCACGCGCGCGCATCACGCCAAAACGCGGGCGGCGCTCATCGCGGAACTTGGTCTGAATGTGATAGAAATTGAGCGGCAGTTGCCGCCAACTCCGCACCTCGCTGCGCACCAGATCGGTCACCACTTCCTCGGATGTCGGCTGAATCACAAATTCGCGGTCATGCCGGTCTTTGATGCGCAACAGCTCGGGCCCGAACTTGTCCAGCCGCCCAGTCTCCTGCCACAGCTCCGCCGGCTGCACCACCGGCATCAGCAACTCGATGGCGCCCGCGCGGTTCATTTCCTCGCGCACGATGGCTTCGACCTTGCGGATGCTGCGCAAACCCAGCGGCAGATAGCTGTAAAGCCCGGCGGCATGCTTTTTGATCATGCCCGCGCGCAACATCAACGCTTGGCTGCGAACGTCGGCGTCCGCCGGATCATCTTTTTGGGTGGAAATGAAAAAGCGGGAAATTTTCATGCAGAGCGGCGCAAAGCCGACAAAATGAGGAAAAATCGGGACAGAAGGGCGCGGGCTTCTGAGGAATGGACAAGCGGGTGCGTTGCCATCGAAAGGGATACCGCAGCCTTATGACAACTTGACGGTGCTGCCTATAATCAAACGCAGAATTCTAAAAGATCGAGGACCAGGCGATGTTGGATCGTGAAGGCTACCGTCCCAACGTGGGCATCATCCTGCTCAACGCCAGAAACCAGGTGTTCTGGGGCAAGCGTGTGCGGGCGCATTCCTGGCAGTTTCCCCAGGGCGGCATCAATCCGGGCGAAACACCCGAGCAGGCCATGTACCGCGAGTTGCACGAGGAAGTCGGCCTCGCTCCCTGCCATGTCCGCATCATCGCCCGCACGCGGCACTGGCTGCGCTACGACGTTCCCAATCATTTTGTGCGCCGCGACAGCCGCGGCATCTACAAAGGCCAGAAGCAAATCTGGTATCTGCTGCGCTTGACCGGGCGCGACTGCGATGTCTGCCTGCGTGCGACCACTCACCCCGAGTTCGACGCCTGGCGCTGGAACGAGTATTGGGTGCCGCTCGACAGCGTGATTGAGTTCAAGCGCGAGGTCTATCAACTCGCCCTCACCGAACTGTCGCACTTCATACCCCGCGCCGAACCGCGCACGCGTTACCTGCGCGCCAATCTGCGCCACCGCCAGCCGTCCGACGACCCGGCGGCAACAGACTCCGGCGAGCCGCTGCCCATTCTCATCAACCCGGACCCTGCATGACTTCTTCCTTTTCTGTGCGTAGCAGCCTGTCGGGCTTTGGAGTCGTCGGCTGCAAATGGGCCGCAGCGGTCCATTTTTGGCTGCGCCGAAACTTCGCAAGCGCGTTTTCACCGGCTTTTTGGTCCATAGCGCGGCTATGGGCCTGCAAATCCGGCAAAAACTGTCCTCGCTGCGGCTCATTTTCGCTTTCGACGACCAAAGCCCGACAGGCTGCTAGGCTCGTCGCAATTCTGGCCTGCCTGCTGGCTGGATTGACCTCAGCTCAACTGGCCCGCGCAGCAGCGTCTGACGACACCGGCTGGCTCGGCGCCAAGACGAGCAAAGTGGAATCTCCCGTGGTCTTTCCTGGCGCGCCGGGCGAACTGCTGCATGTTCACATCACTGCGGGCGGTGCTTTGCAGTTTTTTGTGGATCGCGCCTCGATCTCGGTCCAGCCTGGACAGACAGTTCGGTATACCTTGGTTGCCAAAGCGCCGGACGGACCACGCAACGTGACCTACGAAGGGATCAATTGCGCGCGCAGGCAATGGAAACTCTATGCCCTCTGGAACGACTCCACCAAGACATGGGTCGCCGCGAGCACGAGCGATTGGCAACCCATTCCCGAACGCGGCGCAGAGCGCATTCACTCCACCCTGATCAGCGATGATTTTTGCAAGGACTGGGCAACCGATGGAACCGCGGCGGAGATGGCGCAGCGCATTGCGCAGGGCTTGCGCTACATCCAGAATTGACCCGAGGCATCACGCCCTGGCCTACAGAAACACCATATTGTCCCGGTGCACCAGTTCGGGTTCTTCGCTGAAACCAAGGATGGATTCGATGTCTGCCGACGCATGCCGCATGATGCGGCGCGCCTGCGAGGCGGCATAGTTGCTCAGGCCGCGCGCCACTTCCACGCCGGCGCCATCGCGCACGGCGATGACATCGCCCCGCTCAAAATCGCCCTGCACCTCCACCACACCGACCGGCAGCAGGCTTGCGCCTTGCGCCCGCAGCCGCCGCGCCGCGCCGTCATCCACCGTCACCCAGCCACGCAATTGCAGATGATCGGCCATCCACTGCTTGCGCGCTGCAAGCTTGGCGTGGCCCGCCAGAAGCTGCGTGCCCACGATCTCGCCACGCGCAAGACGAAGCAACACCTCCGGCTCACGCCCGCTGGCAATCACGGTATGCGCGCCGCTGCGCGCAGCGCGACGCGCCGCGGTGACTTTGGTGGCCATGCCGCCCGTGCCAATGCCAGTGCCCGCGCCACCCGCCATGGCTTGCAGTGAGGCGTCTTCTGCGTCCGCCTGCGAAATCAGCCTGGCATCAGCGTGCTTGCGCGGGTCTGCGCTGTAGAGGCCGGACTGGTCGGTGAGGATGATGAGCACATCCCCTTCCACCAGATTGGTCACCAACGCGCCCAGCGTATCGTTGTCCCCGAATTTGATCTCATCGGTCACCACGGTGTCGTTCTCGTTGATGACTGGCACGACGCCCTGTTCCAGCAAGGTGAGCAACGTCGTGCGGGCATTGAGGTAGCGCTGGCGATCGGCCAGGTCGGCGTGCGTGAGCAGGACTTGCGCCGCCACCATGCCCCGCGCGCGAAACGCGGTTTCGTAGGCCTGCGCCAGACCCATCTGCCCCACAGCCGCCGCGGCCTGCAGTTGATGCATCTCACGCGGCCGCTGCGTCCAGCCCAGGCGGCGCATTCCTTCTGCAATGGCGCCACTCGACACCAGAATGACGTCCTTGCCCGCCGCGCGCAAGCCGGCAATCTGGCCTGCCCAACGCGACACGGCGTCAAGATCGACGCCACGGCCTTCGTTGGTCACCAGGCTAGAGCCCGCTTTGATGATGACGCGCCGCGCCAGCTGCACGACGGAGCGCGAATTCAAGGTTTCAGTTGCTGACATCGTCACGAAAACGTGGATCAGGTTCAACGGTCTCGGCCGGTTTGCTTTGGCCAATATGCTCGGCAATGGCGTGCAGCAAGGGGTCGAGCCCCTCGCGCGCCAGCGCCGAAATCGGGAAAACCGGCCCTTTGTAGCGCAAGCGCCGCACCAGCGATTTCACCGCCGCATCGCGCTCGGATTCTGGCAACAGATCCAGCTTGTTGAGCACCAACCAACGCGGCTTGGCAGCCAGTTCGGCATCATATTTTTTTAGTTCGGCCACGATCGCGCGTACATCCTTGACCGGATCGGCGCCTTCCTCAACCGGCGCCATATCGACGATATGCAGCAGCAATTTGGTGCGCTGCAAGTGCCGCAGAAACTGGTGCCCGAGCCCCAGCCCTTCAGCTGCGCCCTCGATCAGCCCAGGAATGTCAGCAATCACAAAACTGCGCCCTGGCCCCAGACGCACCACGCCCAGATTGGGATACAGGGTCGTGAAGGGATAGTCAGCAATTTTTGGACGCGCATTCGACACTGCGGAAATCAGCGTGCTTTTGCCCGCATTGGGCATGCCCAGCAGTCCAACGTCTGCCAGCACCTTGAGTTCGAGGCGGAGCTTGCGGTTCTCGCCCTCCTGTCCCTTGGTCGACTCGCGCGGCGCACGGTTGACGCTGGACTTGAAATGCAGATTGCCCAAGCCGCCCTGCCCGCCATGCGCGATGATGATCTCCTGACCATCCTGCACCAGATCCGCGAGCAGTTCGTTGGTTTCAGCGTCGAAAATCAGCGTGCCGACCGGCATGCGCAACACCTTGTCATCTCCGCCCGCGCCATACTGGTCCGAGCCGCGTCCATGCTCGCCGTTGCGCCCACGATGCAACTTGGAAAAACGAAAATCGACAAGGGTGTTGAGATTGACGTCCGCACGCGCAATCACATGCCCGCCTCGCCCGCCATCCCCTCCATTCGGCCCGCCGAACGGAATGAATTTCTCGCGGCGAAACGACACACAGCCGTTGCCGCCGTTTCCGGCATGCGCCTCGATCACGACTTCATCGACAAATTTCACGACAGTGTCTCGTTTCGCTGAAAAAAAAGAAAACCCCGGCAGGCGATGCAGGCGCACAGATTGTGTGCCATGCCTCTCCACGCCGGGGCGTTGTTGGGTTGATCACCCTGTTCCGGCAAACTGCGCGCCGGAAGCCGCATTTAGCTGGATACGACCGAGACCGTCTGCCGATTGAATGCGCTCTTGACCGCAAATTCAACACGCCCATCGACCAGCGCGAACAAGGTGTGGTCCTTGCCAATGCCAACATTGTGGCCGGCGTGGAATTTGGTGCCGCGCTGACGCACGATGATGCCGCCAGCCGAAACGCCCTGGCCGCCATACACCTTCACGCCAAGCCGCTTGGCTTCCGAGTCGCGGCCATTGCGGGTTGAGCCGCCGCCCTTTTTCTGTGCCATGTTTACTGCTCCTTAGGCCGAGATCGCTTCGATCTGAAGCTCGGTGTAATTTTGCCGATGCCCCTGATGCTTTTGATAGTGCTTGCGGCGACGCATCTTGAAAATGCGCACCTTGTCGTGACGCCCGTGCGACAGCACCTTGGCCGTCACCTTTGCACCGTCGACCAGGGGAGTGCCGAATTTGGCATCATCGCCGTTCACCACGGCGAGCACCTCTTCCAGCACAATATCCTGACCTACGTCTGCCGGCATCTGTTCTACCTTGATTTTTTCGCCAGCTGCAACACGGTACTGCTTGC
Organism: Thiomonas sp.; assembly: GCA_028706735.1. Classification (GTDB taxonomy): domain Bacteria; phylum Pseudomonadota; class Gammaproteobacteria; order Burkholderiales; family Burkholderiaceae_C; genus Thiomonas. The sequence goes on along the minus strand of JAQTVS010000114.1, from coordinate 2,441 downwards.
CGCCGGTTTTTATGACCGCATACATAAGTTCACCTCATTGGAATCGCGGCAATTCCCCAGCAAGGGTGCCGCACGCATTGCCAAACTGCACCCAGTCTTCTGGTGCCGCTTGGAAAAAGCTTTTGATTCTAGCATCGACCGCAATTCTTTCCAGCACGATCAAAACAGCCTTGTCTTCCGGCAAATCCAGGACGCATTGCCACCATGCCCGCAAGAGCACGTTCATAGAATGCACTGACGCATCCAAAGATTAAAAATCGTCAACAGCCCGCCTTCAGCACCCGCCAGACCTCCATGCCTTCTCCATCCGCGCACGCGCCAATCCTGGTGGCAGCTCCGTCGATCCACTCTGTCTTTGCTCCCATCACCCAGGACATGGATGCCGTGGATCGAGCGATCCAGACACATCTGGCCTCCGAGGTGGCGTTGATCAACACCATCGGCGGCTACATCGTGACTGGGGGCGGAAAACGCCTGCGTCCCGCCCTGCTCCTGCTTGTGGCGCAGGCGCTCGGGTTCCGCGGATCGCAGCAGCACGTGATGGCCGCGGTCGTTGAACTCATCCATACTGCCACTCTCCTGCATGATGACGTGGTGGACGAATCCTCCATGCGACGCGGGCGTGAAACTTCGAACGCCTTGTTCGGCAATTCCGCCAGCGTGCTGGTTGGCGATTTCCTCTACTCCCGCGCTTTCCAGATGATGGTGTCCGTGGGCAGCATGCGCATTCTGGACATTCTTGCCGACGCCACCAATGTGATCGCCGAGGGCGAAGTGCTGCAGCTGCTCAATATGCACGACCCTGAAGTCGACGAACAACGCTATCTGCAGGTCATCCGTTTCAAGACCGCCAAGTTGTTTGAAGCCGCTGCGCGCATCGGCGCAGTTCTTGCCGAAGCAGACTTGAGCACGCAGGACCATATGGCCCTGGCAGGGCGCAGCTTCGGCACGGCCTTTCAGTTGATCGACGACCTGCTCGATTACAGCGGCTACTCTGAAGAACTCGGCAAGAACATCGGCGACGATTTGCGTGAAGGCAAACCAACCCTGCCCCTGATCATCGCCATGCAACGCGGCTCCCCGGCGCAGCGGTTGTTGATCGAAGGCGCCATTCGCCAAGGCGACGCATCCGCACTCAATGACGTCATGGCCGTGGTCCATCACTGCGGCGCCATGGAGGCCGTACGGGAAGCCGCACAAAAAGAAATCCGCATCGCTGAAACCGCCCTCAAACAGCTCCGGCCTGGCCCAGCGCAACAGGCTCTGCTAGACTTATGCGCTTACTCTTTGGGACGCACGGTTTGATGCATGACTTTGCGAGCGCCTGTGTGTGTGTGCGTAAATAGCGCATGCGGCAATCAACATAGTGTGCGGCATGCTTTGTTTCAACGCGACAAGGCCCAAATGAGATCGGGGTGTAGCTTAGCCTGGTAGAGCGCTACGTTCGGGACGTAGAGGCCGGAGGTTCGAATCCTCTCACCCCGACCAGATTCTCTTGAGAAATCAAGATGTTGCAAAAGCCGCAGACCCCTGCGGCTTTTTGTTTTCCAGGTCGCTGTGCCAATTCTGTGCCAAAAAGCCAGAGTCGGGACTCCTTGACACCTTAAATTTAAGGTCAAGGCGACGGAAGACTTTAGATTGCAGCGTGGCTACAGGAATCTCCACATCACCGGAGACACTCATGCCCGACTGCATCAATCGAAGCCGCTTTCGCGTCACGGTCAAAAACCGCGACGACCTGACGCGCCACTTTTCCTACGACAAGCTCGACGTCGTCAAGGCGTACATGGAAGAGTTGCGCGCGCAACACCTCAAGCCCCACGTTTGTCAGCTGGACGAGCATTGGCTCGTGCGCATCCGCAACAAAGGACACAAAGCCGTACAGGCAACGTTCAAGTCTCGCGACGAAGCTGACCGCTTCACCACACAAGTCACCGCCGAGCGGCTGCGTGGCATCTTCGTGGACTACACCGTCTCGCGCAAAATCACCCTCGCCGAAATACTCGTGCGTTACCTGCTGGAGGAGGCTCCGCGTCAAAAGAGCCGAAAAATTCTCGAGTATTCCCTCGAAGGGTGGTTGGCCGATAGCGGACCGGCGGGTGAGGCACTGCTCGCTCGCTACCGAAAGGAGCTGACAGCCCAAGGCAGGCCGGTGCGGCAAGCCAAGTTTCAGATGCGCCAAAGCAGCAATGAGCTGAGCTGGCTGCACAAGCCATTTGCCGATGTGACGACTGTCGATATCGAGCTGTTCATCAACGACCGCCTTGAGGTCGTCGAGGCGAGCACAGTCGACCGAGAGATTGACCGACTCAAGGTAAGCAATGGGATGGACGCCCCCACCCGCTGCGGCATCTTTGTGCCAAAGTGGGGGTGTTACTTCAACCACTTGAACCGAGAGGGAGCGTCCGTCATGGAGATTACGACAGTTGGTATTGACCTGG
>JAQTVS010000113.1 GCA_028706735.1 Thiomonas sp. | reverse complement strand
CTCACCGATTTTCTGGTGGCGCGGGTGGAAGGCAATCTGCTGGCCGCGCATCAAGAGATCGAAAAGCTCGCGCTGCTGTGCCCGCCCGGCCCGCTCGATCCCGACACGGTGGAGCAGGCGGTGCTGAACGTGGCGCGCTACAGCGTGTTCAAGCTCGGCGAGGCGGTGCTGGGCGGCGATGTCCCCCGGCTGCGCCGCATGCTCGACGGCCTGCAGGCCGAAGGCGTGGCCCCGGTGCTGGTGCACTGGACGCTGGCCGACGACATTCGCGCCTGGCTGCGCATCCGCCACGGGCTGGACGCGGGGCAGGCGCTGCCCGCGTTGCTGCGCGCCAACCGCATCTGGGGCGTGAAAGAGAAATTGCTGGAACGCGCCTTGCCGCGCCTGCGCACGCCCGACCTGGAGCGGCTGCTGCAACTCGCCGCGCAATGCGATCTGGCGGTCAAGGGACTGCGCCCCGACACCCTGCCGCGCGCGCCGTGGGAGGCGCTGCAGGTGCTTGCCCTGTCCATGCTCGACGCCCTCTGGCCCACGCCGCCGAGCGCGCGGCAGGGTCGGCAGCTGGTGCTGCGCCCGGCGCTTTGAGTGCATTCCTCAAGACCGCGAGTTGCGGGCTTGTGAACTCTGCGGCCTTGCCCGGCTCTGAGCAAAGTCCGACACGCTTCGCCTCATTCTTCGCGGTCTTATTCGCGGTCTTATTCGCGGCCTTTTTTGCAGCCTTTCTCACCGAAACGTCATGCCCTTTTTCCCGCCTCGCTCCCCCTACTCTGGCCGACTGAGCCACACCCTGGCCGCACTCGGCCTGTCGGCTGCCGCCCTGCTGCCCGCTGCCTTCGCGCAGGCCGCGCCAGCGCCCATAACCGACAACGTGCCCAGCTTCGCAGGCCCGGATGATGTGATGCGCGTGCTGCCCGCGCAACTGCTGCCCGCGCTGCAGGTCAACTGCCACGGCGTGAAGATCGCTGCGCCCGCCTGGCGCGCGCAGCTCGAGGCCTCTGCGGCCTTGCTGATCAACCTCAATCAGGTGACGGTGCCGGAGAAGCAGGCGATCTTGCCGATGGCCATGTTGTGCCCCGCGCCCAGCCCGCTCGCCGCGGCATGGAGCCGGGCTGCGGAACAAGCCAGCAATCTGGTCAAGCTCGACTTTCCCGGTGCGCCTGAGCAGGTCACCGGCGCCGGCTTCATCGGCCCCAAGGGCGGGCGGGTGCTGATCGTCAACCGCAGCGCACAGGCGGTGCGGGTCAATCTGGGAACCTGGGTGAGCAAGACCGCGCGGCTGGATCAATACACCGAACCGGGGGCAGCAGCACAGCCACCCAAGGTCGAGCATCTGCGCCGCGCCTTGGGCACGCAGGATGCGCAAGGCATTTTGTTGCCGCCGATGTCGCTCAGCGTGGTCGGCTGAACAACGGCGTTGTTGCCGGGCCGGATTTTCACCAGATCACGGGATGATGGCGCGGCAGGCCGTGCATCCCCCTCCCGGCCTCCCCCACAAGTGGAGGAGGTGCAAAAAGACTCCCTCTCCACTTGTGGGGAGGGCTAGGGTGGGGAGGGTTTGGCCCAGCGCTTCGCGCCCGCCAGCGCCTGCATAGAAGCGAAGGACAGACTGATGGGCAATCTGGGTTCAACCCAGATTCAGTAAGCCCACTGCCGCAGCTCGCTCAACCCGACCACACCTGACCAAGGCTGGCTGCCGATGCGCCCCGTAGCGGGAGCGCCCGCCTCGCCCAAACCGTCGAGCCAGGCCAGCGCGCCGTCGAAGTCTTCGTGATGGGTGTAAGCGCCGGTGGTGACCACGGTGCGCAGCCCGGCGCCGTGCGCCGCGCGCAGGCCGTTGGTGGAGTCTTCGAACGCCAGGCATTGCTCCGGCACCAGCGCCATGCGCTCCAGCACCCAGGCGTAGATGCCGGGATCGGGCTTTTTGCGCGGCACCGCATCGCCTGCGCCCACGGCCTCGAACCAGTTCATGCCGCCAGCACCCAGCGTGGCATGGATCAGGGCTTCGACGTTATCTGGCGTGGTGGTGGTGGCAATGGCCAGGCGCAGCCCGGCGCCTCGCGCCTGTTCCAGCAGCCGACGCACGCCGGGGCGCAGGCCGATGCCGCCTTCGGCCACCAGACGCACATAGTGCGCGGTCTTGCGGCGGTGCAGTTCGGCGATCAGCCCGGCCGCTTCAGGGCGCGCCGCCGCCTGCGGATCGATCTCCTGCCAATAGGACAGCATGCGCTCCTTGCCACCGGTGATGGCGAGCAGGCGGCCGTAGGTCGGCACGTCCCAATTCCAGCCCAGGCCAGCGTCGGCGAACGCCTGATTGAAGGCGATGCGGTGGCCGTCGCGCTCGGTTTCGGCCAGGGTGCCGTCCACGTCGAAAATCAGGGCTTGGAGTGCGTTCATTCCCCGTCCTTCCACTTGATCGAACAGCCGATGCTGGGGTATTGCTCCTCGGGGCCCGCGCCGGTTTCGGCGATCTGCTTCATGGCCTCGAACAAATCGCGGCGCGCATCGGGCGCTGCGGCCTGCTTGCGCGAGGCGTCGAGCTGGCCGCGGTACTGCAGCTTCAAATCGGCGTTGAAGCCGAAAAAATCGGGCGTGCACACTGCGCCGTAGGCCTTGGCCACGGCCTGCGTTTCGTCATACAGGTAGGGAAAGCCGAAGCCGTGCCGCGCGGCGAATTCCTTCATGTTGTCGAAGGAGTCTTCGGGGTAGGCGGCCACGTCGTTGCTGCTGATCGCCACGGCATGCACGCCCAGTGCGCGCAGTTCACGGGCGTCGCGCACCATGCGGTCGGCCACGGCCTGCACATACGGGCAGTGATTGCAGATGAACATCACCAGCAGCCCCTTGGGGCCGCGCAGTTCAGCCAGCGCATAGCTGCGCCCATCGACGCCGGGAAGATGGAAGTCGGGTGCGGGAAATCCGCGCTGCAAGGGATCGGCGGTTGCGGCCATGGCAAAACTCCTTTGCTCGGTTGTTGAGGAGTGCAATGCACAGACGACAACCCCGGCAGAGGCCGGGGTTGTCGATGAGGGCCTGTTCAGGCTGGAGGACAGATCAGTTGATCTTGGGATCGAGCGCGCCCTTTTCGTACAGAGCCACCATCGCATCGAGCGTGATGGGCTTGATCTTGGAGGCATTGCCCGCGGTGCCAAAGGCTTCGTAGCGCGCCTTGCAGATCTCCCTCATGGCCTTGGTGGAGGCGATGAGGAATTTGCGCGGATCGAACTCTTTCGGGTGTTCGGCGAGGAACTTGCGGGTGGCGCCCGTGGAGGCCATGCGCAGGTCGGTGTCGATGTTGACCTTGCGCACGCCGTGCTTGATGCCTTCGACGATCTCTTCCACAGGAACGCCATAGGTCTCGCCCATGTCGCCACCGTAGGAGTTGATGATCTTGAGCCACTCTTGCGGCACCGAGGAGGAGCCGTGCATCACCAGATGGGTGTTGGGGATGCGGGCATGAATTTCCTTGATGCGGCCAATGGCCAGAATGTCACCGGTGGGCGGGCGGGTGAACTTGTAGGCGCCGTGACTGGTGCCGATGGCGATGGCCAGCGCGTCAACGTGCGTCTTTTTGACGAAGTCGGCAGCCTCTTCCGGGTCGGTCAGCAGCTGGCTGTGGTCGAGCGTGCCTTCGGCGCCGATGCCGTCTTCCTCACCGGCCATGCCGGTTTCGAGCGAGCCCAGGCAGCCCAGTTCACCTTCGACCGAGACGCCGCAGGAGTGCGACATTTCCACGGTGCGACGGGTGACGTCAACGTTGTATTCGTAGGTGGTGGGCGTCTTGCCGTCGGTGCCCAGCGAGCCATCCATCATCACCGAGCTGAAGCCCAGCTGAATGGAGCGCTGGCACACGCCTGGGCTGGTGCCGTGGTCTTGGTGCATGACCACCGGGATGTGCGGCCACTCTTCCACGGCCGCCTCGATGAGGTGGCGCAAGAAAGGCGCGCCAGCATATTTGCGGGCGCCTGCGGAGGCCTGCAGGATGACCGGCGAGTTGGTCTCGTCCGCGGCTTCCATGATGGCGCGCACCTGTTCGAGGTTGTTGACGTTGAAGGCGGGAACGCCGTAGGAATGCTCGGCGGCGTGGTCAAGCAGTTGACGCAGGGAAATCAGGGCCATGACGGACTCCTCAAAGGAAAGGGAACAGGTTCAGAGAAATTGCAGGAATCAAGACATCAAGACAGGGGCTGCTTGGCGCGCTGCTGCAGAATCTCGAAAGCGGGCAACTGCTTGCCTTCGAGAATTTCCAGAAAGGCGCCGCCGCCGGTGGAGATATAGCCGATCCGGTCTGAAATGCCATATTTGGCAATCGCCGCCAGGGTGTCGCCGCCGCCTGCGATGGAGAAGCCGGGGCTGCTGGCGATGGCCTCGGCCAGCACCTTGGTGCCATTAGCGAAGGCGTCGAACTCGAACACGCCCACCGGGCCGTTCCAGACGATGGTGCCAGCGGTCTTGAGCTTGGCGGCCAGCTTGGCCGCGGTCTTGGGACCGATGTCGAGGATCAGATCGTCCTCGGCCACATCCTTGGCGTCCTTGACGGTGGCCTCGGCCGTGGCGCTGAACTGCTTGGCCACCACCACATCTTCGGGGATGGGCACCTCGGCGCCGCGTTCCTTCATCTTGGCGATGACCTTGCGTGCCTCGTCCAGCAGATCGGGCTCGGCCAGGCTTTTGCCGATGGGCAGGCCCTCGGCCAGCATGAAGGTGTTGGCGATGCCGCCGCCCACGATCAGGCCGTCCACCTTGTCGGCCAATGCCTGCAGGATGGTGAGCTTGGTGGACACCTTGGAACCCGCGACGATGGCCACCAGCGGGCGTGCGGGCTTTTCCAGCGCGCGGCTGATGGCGTCGATTTCAGCCGCCAGCAGCGGGCCCGCGCAGGCGATGGGCGCGTACTTGGCGATGCCGTAGGTGGTCGCTTCGGCGCGGTGGGCGGTGCCGAAGGCGTCGTTCACATAGATGTCGCAGAGCTTGGCGATTTTTTGCGACAGCGCGTCGTCATTCTTCTTCTCGCCCTTGTTGACGCGGGCGTTTTCGAGCATGACCACGTCGCCGGGACGCACATCGAAGCCGCCGTCCACCCAGTTGGCCTGCAGCTTGACCGGCTGGCCGAGCAGCTCGCTCAGGCGCTTGGCCACGGGGGCCAGCGAATCTTCGGGCTTGAACTCGCCTTCAGTCGGACGGCCCAGGTGCGAGGTGATCATCACCCCGGCGCCGGCGTCGAGCGCCATTTTCACCGCGGGCACGGAAGCGCGCACGCGGGTGTCTTCGGTGATCTCGCCCTTGTCGTTGAGCGGCACGTTCAGGTCGGCGCGGATGAATACGCGCTTGTCCTGGGCGAAGCCGCGCTTGCACACTTCTTCAAAGGTCAGAATTTGCATCAGTCTCTCCTCGGTTCTGCACCCCGCTGACGGGTGTTTTGACGATTCGTCAAGGCAGCGGGGTTGGCGACATCAGTTGCTGGCGACGTGCTTGACGAAGCGCATCATGTTGCAGGTGTAGCCGTACTCGTTGTCGTACCAGGCGACCACTTTGACGAAGGTGGCGTCGAGCGCGATGCCAGCCTCGGCGTCGAAGATCGAGGGCATGGAGCAGCCGCGATAGTCGGTGGAGACCACCTTGTCCTCGGTGTAGCCGAGCACGCCCTTGAGCGCGCCTTCCGAGGCGGTCTTCATCGCCTTGCAGATGTCGGCGTAGCTGGCTTCCTTGTTCAACTCGACGGTGAGGTCGACTACGGAGACATCGGGCGTGGGCACGCGGAAGGACATGCCGGTGAGCTTCTTGTTCAACTCGGGAATGACCTTGCCCACGGCCTTGGCCGCGCCGGTGCTGGAGGGGATGATGTTGTCCATGATGCCCCGGCCGCCGCGCCAGTCCTTGCTCGACGGGCCGTCCACGGTCTTCTGCGTGGCGGTGGCGGCGTGCACCGTGCTCATCAGGCCGCGCTTGATGCCGAAGCTGTCATTGAGCACCTTGGCCACCGGGGCCAGGCAGTTGGTGGTGCAGGACGCAGCGGAGACGATCTTCTCGCCCGCGTACTTGGCGTGGTTCACGCCATAGACGAACATCGGCGTTTCGTCCTTGGAGGGGGCGGACTGCACCACTTTCTTCGCGCCGGCGTCGATGTGTTTCTGACAGGTATCGAGGGTGAGGAAAAAGCCGGTGGCTTCGACCACCACGTCGGCGTTCACTTCGCTCCACTTCAGGTTGGCGGGATCGCGCTCGGCGGTGAGACGGATGGTTTTGCCGTTGACCACGAGGTTGTTGCCTTCCACGCCCACCGTGCCATTGAAGCGGCCATGCACCGAGTCGTACTGCAGCATGTAGGCGAGGTAGTCGGGCTCAAGCAGGTCGTTGATGGCCACGATTTCCATGTCCTTGAACTCGGCTTCCTGCGCCACAGCGCGGAACACCATGCGGCCGATGCGGCCAAAGCCGTTGATTGCAACGCGAATCGTCATGAAAACTCTCCTGATTGAAGGTTGAGAATGGAAATGGGGGATCTGGCGGCGTGTCTGGCGGGCGCAGTTATTTGGCCGAATGCTCGGCGGCCGCCTGCACAGCCTCGGCAACTGCAGCCACTGTGGGAATGATGCGGTCGGGCGCGGCCAGGGCGATGGACTTTCCGTGGTTGTAGCCATAGGGCACGGCCCACACTGCCACGCCGGCGGCGCGCGCGGTGGCCACGTCGATCTCCGAGTCGCCGACGAACAGCGCGCGGTCCGCAGGAACTTTGAGGGCGTCGAGGCAGTAGCGCACCGGCAGCGGATCGGGCTTCTTGGCTTCGAGCGTGTCACCGGCCACCACCATGTCGAAGTAGTGGCGTATGCCATGCACCATCAGCACGGTTGAGGCAAAACGCTGTTCTTTATTGGTGACCAGGGCGATACGCACTTGCGCCCCGCGCAGTGCGCGCAGGGTGTCGAGCACGCCGGGGTAAAGGCGGCTGCGCTGCCCGGTGCGCACGGCGTAGAACTCGGCAAAACGCGGCATCAGAATGTCGAGCGTGCCGGTGCGCCGCACCGTCTCTTCTTCAAGGCCGGTGGCGTGCGCGTAGGCGTGCAGCATGAGCTCGCGCGTGCCATGCCCGATCCAGGCGCGGATCAGGTGCTCGGAGACCTCGGGCAGTTGCTGGTCGCGCAGCAGATCGTTGACCGCGTCGGCGATTTCCGGCGCGGTTTCCACCAGCGTGCCGTCGAGGTCGAACATCACCAGATCGAACATGGCTTGCGTCATCCTGTCGTGTGCCGGGCCAGACTCAGGCAGCTTGCAGCACAGACTTCGCCACGGCGACCGCATGCTCTGCGGTCACCTTGAAGTGCTGGTAGAGCTGCGGCGCGGGGGCGGACTCGCCAAAGGTGGCGATGCCGACGATGCCGCCGTTCAGGCCGACGTATTTGTGCCAGAAGTCGGGATGCCCCGCCTCGATGGCCACGCGCGGCAAGCCTGCGGGCAGCACCTCGTTGCGGTAGGCCGCGTCCTGGCGGTCGAAGGCGTTGGTGCAGGGCATGGACACCACGCGCGTGGCCACGCCGCTGTCTTGCAGCATGCCTTGCGCCTTGAGGGCGATTTCCACCTCCGAGCCTGTCGCGATCAGCACGATCTGCGGCTTGCCGCCCTGCGCCTCGGACAGCACATAACCGCCACGCGAAATGGTGCGCTCGGCATCTTCCGGGTGCGGGGTCGAGGCCAGGTTCTGGCGCGACAGCAGCAGGGCGCTGGGGCCGTGCTTGCGCTCGATGGCGTGCTTCCAGGCCACGGCGGTTTCGAGCACGTCAGCCGGACGCCACACGTCCAGATTGGGGATGAGGCGCAGGCTGGACGGCTGCTCGATGGGCTGGTGGGTCGGGCCGTCTTCGCCCAGGCCGATGGAGTCGTGCGAGAAGACGTGGATGACGCGCTGCTTCATCAGCGCGCTCATGCGCACACCGTTGCGCGAGTAGTCGGAGAACATGAGGAAGGTGCCGCCGTAGGGCAGGAAGCCGCCATGCAGCGCCATGCCGTTCATCATGGCCACCATGCCGAATTCGCGCACGCCGTAAGACAGGTAGTTGAACGCCGTGCCGGGTGCGGCCTTCTCGAACGACAGCGAAGCCTTGACCGCGGTGAGGTTGGAGCCGGTCAGGTCGGCCGAGCCGCCAAACAGGCCGGGCAGCGCGGACACCAGGGTGTCCAGGGCGATCTGCGAGGACTTGCGGGTGGCGGTCGCCGCGGTGACTTCGCGCGCCTTGGCGTACAGGGTCTGCACGGTCTGGCCCCAGTTGGCGGGCAGGTCGCCCGCC
>JAQTVS010000112.1 GCA_028706735.1 Thiomonas sp. | reverse complement strand
GCACTGATCAGATGGGCGACATCAATCTGCGCCCCAAGCGCCTTGCGTGTTCTGGCCATGCCCCGTCCTCATCCAAGCCTCGATGAGGACGAATTATGACTCATTCCCTTCTATCTGAACAGTATTGTGGCTAAAGCGACGAACGCGAGTTTTTTCCTCATGGTCATGGAAAGACGGAAGGTGGAAAAAAACGCCGCAGCACGCGGCTGCGGCGAAACACATCCCACGCCCATCGGGGGGCGGACGCGGGTGTGCGAGGAGCGCGACAGGGTCGCGAGGGACGGCGCGCAGGCGCGCCGAATGCAGGGGTCAGTGACGGTGCGCGGTCTGGTTCTGGCTGGGCGTGGCGTGCCAGTCACTGCACACGGCCTGCACACCTTCGGTGGTGAACACCAGCCATTCGGCATGGGCGCGCAGGCGGGCATCGCGTACTGAGCCGCAGAGACGGACGAGGCCGTTCTCTACATGAATCTGGATGCCGAGCCAGCGCAGCGCGGTCTGGCTCAGGCGCTCCAGCACCTGGGCGCGCAGGCGCTGGTCTGCAGCGCTGATCGATTGGATGGTTGCCGGGCTGGTCTCTGCGTCGCAAGCGCTCGAAGTCTGCCTTGGCGTGTCGTAATGAGGGGAGAGCGTGGGCATGATGGAGTTGCTTTCAGAGTTTGGCGTTCATGGTGGCGGCACTGGGGCGCGTCGGTGCCGCGGCGGAGTGCGGCTTGTTTGCCGCGACGCGCTGCCACAACTCGAATCCCGCCATGCCAGACACCATGCTGGCGAAGAACAGCCATTGCGGTGTGTGCAGCGCAGCCAGCGAGGCGAGCGAGGGGCCGGGGCACAACCCGGTCATCCCCCAGCCGATGCCGAATACCGCGCTGCCGAGAATCAGCTTGCCGGTGATGCTGCGGGTGTCGGGAAAGGCGATGGGGTCGCCCAGCAGCGCCTTGCTGCGGCGCTGCGCGAGTTGCATGGGCACGAAGGCCACGAGCACCGCGGTGACGAGCACCAGCAGCAGGCTGGGGTCCCAGGCGCCGGCGATGTTCAGAAAGCCGAGCACCTTGTCCGGGTTGGTCATGCCGGAAAGCAGGACGCCGAAGCCGAACAGCAGGCCAGAGAAAAACGCAAGTTTGTTCATGGCGATCTCCTTGAAGGTTGAAGGCTCAGTACAGCAGGGCGTGGACAGAAACGGCAGTGAGGACGCCGGTGGAGAGAAACGTGGCGACGGCAGCGAGCGAGCGTCGCGACAGCCGCGCCAGGCCGCAGACGCCGTGGCCGCTAGCGCAGCCCGAGCTCAGGCGGACGCCCACGCCCACCAGCAGACCGCCGATCAGCAACAGTTCCCAGGGGGCCTCGAACTGCGCGCCGGGAATTGGCAGCGACGCCGCCCACAGCACCGAGGCCATGAGCACGCCGAGTAGAAAACTCAGCCGCCACGGCGCCGGTCGGCGCGCGGCTAGGGCGTCGCTGAGCGCGCCACCCAGAATGCCGCTGATTCCGGCGATCTTGCCGCCGCCAAGCGCCAGCGCACCGGCTGCGGCGCCGATGAGCACGCCGCCAGCCACGGCGGTGTAGGGGGTGAATGCAGGCCAATCCATTGTGAACATGGCAGTTCTCCGGAAAAAGTGGGATGAAGGTCGAGCGGGGTTCAGCGGCGGGCTGGGGCTGGGGTTGGGCGATGCGCGGCAACCTGCACGGCGTCGCCAAACTGCTGCTGCAAGGCGCTCAGGTCGCGTGCATGCCGCCGTTGCATCTGGCGCAGTGGATCGGGCTGATAGAGCGCGCGCAATTGCGCGGCCAGGGCGTGGATCTGCCCTTGCATCGCCTCGAAGAACGTCGGGCCGTGGTCGGGGTGAAATGTGGCGGGGGAGTGTGTGGTGTGCATGGCGTTTTCCGGTAGGACAGACCGAACGGATGCGGTCTGCGCAGAGGTCTAGGAGCCTGTCGGGCTTTGGAATCGTCGGCTGCAAATGGGTCGCAGCAGTCCATTTTTCACCGTCTTTTTGACCCATAGCGGGGCTATGGGTCTGCAAATCCGGCAAAAACTGTCCTCGCTGGGCCCCATTTTCGCTTTCGACGACCAAAGCCCGACAGGCTCCTAGTGCAAACCCTGTGCCACTTGTCCGGCTCCCCAGGGGGAGAGGGAAAAAATCACACAAATCAGCGACAGATGGCAGAAATCGACGACGAAAGCGTCGGGCAGCGGCGACAGGTTGACCGCCCGATTTCTAAAGCGTTGATTGATATGGACTCTTTTTGTCGCAACGAAGCGACACAGACGCTAGTCTGACGACGTGGCGTCTTCTGCCGCGGCCTTGAACTGCGCCGGGTCGAGGTGGTGTTTGCCGAGCAGGCGGTAGAACTCGGTGCGGTTGCGCTGCGCCAGCCGCGCGGCCTGGGCGACGTTGCCGTTGCTCATCTTGAGCAGTTGCGCCAGGTAGTCGCGCTCGAACTGCTCGCGCGCTTCGGCGAAGGGCAGCAGGGTGGCGGGTTTGAGCCGCAGCGCGCGCACCACTGAAGTGGCTGGAATGCGGCTGGTGGTGCTGAGGGCGCAGCACTGCTCGACCACGTTCATAAGCTGGCGCACGTTGCCGGGCCAGTCTTGTTGTTGCAGCAGATCGAGCGCGTCCGGGGTGAAGCCGGTGATGCGCCGGTGCATCCGGGGGGACAGAATCTGCAGCGCATGCCGCGCCAGCATGGCGATGTCTTCGCGCCGCGCGCGCAGCGGCGGCAGGTGCAGGGTGACGACGTTGAGGCGGTAGTACAGATCGTCGCGGAACTGGCCGAGGGTGATGGCGGCGTCCAGGTCGCGGTGGGTGGCGGAGACGATGCGCACGTCCACATCGACCGCCTGCGCCGCGCCCAGCGGCCGCACCTGGCGTTCCTGCAGCACGCGCAGTAGCTTGACCTGCAAGGGCAGCGGCATGTCGCCGATCTCATCGAGAAACAGGGTGCCGCCGCTGGCCTGCTGGAATAGGCCGGTCTGTGCCTGGCTGGCGCCGGTGAAGGAGCCCTTGGCGTGGCCGAACAATTCGGATTCAAGCAGGGTTTCAGGAATGGCGGCGCAGTTGATGGCGACAAACGGCCCGGCCTGCCGGGGGCTGGCGCGGTGAATGGCGCGGGCCAGCATTTCCTTGCCAGTGCCCGACTCGCCGCGAATCAGCACGCTGGCCTCGCTGCGCGCCACCAGCCCGGCTTCGGACAGCAGCGCCAGCATGCGCGGGCTGGCGGTGAGGATGTCGGCGCGCCAGGCATCGTCTTTGGGCGAGGGCGCGGCGGCCTGCTTTGGCTGCAGCGCGATGGCGCGCTCCAGCAGGGCGAGCAGTTCGCGCGCCTCGAACGGCTTGGTCAGAAAGCCGAAGACGCCGCGCTGCGTGGCGTCCACCGCGTCAGGAATTGTGCCGTGCGCGGTGAGGATGATGACCGGCAACGAGGGGTCTTGCGCGCGGATGTGCTCGAACAGCGACAGCCCGTCCATGCCGTCCATGCGCAGATCGGTGATGACCGCGCTGGGGCGGCTGGCGGCCAGGCTGCCCAGCGCCTCGGCGCCGCTTGCTGCGGTGACAGGCGCATAACCGGCCGAGCGCAGGCGGATGGCCAGGAGCTGGCGCAGATCGGGGTCGTCATCTACCAACAGAACGGTTGCGGGCATCGGAGAGGTGTCGCTAGTGCAGTGTTTCACGCAATCTGGAACATAAAAACGTGTATTTGACGCCAGGGCGGCGTTGCAAATCCGCGCGATACCTGCGGGTATCGCTGTGGTTTGCGCCTTGCCCTGACGCCAAATCCATCCTTTTTATTTGTTCCATCAAGCATGAAACACTGCACTAGTCAGCGGTTGCGGTTCTGGAGCTGGGTTTCCAGCGATTTGATCTGGTCGATCTGCTTTTGCAGACCCTGCGCGGTCTTCTGCGCCTGCTGCAGTGCGAGTTGTTGCGCCGCATCGCGCAGAAGCAGGGCGACGAAGTTGCGCGCCGGCAAATCGGCCACGCGGGTTGACAGGCCATCAAGCAAATTCTGTGCGAGTTCGGCATCGCCCGGCTCGCCGCGCGCCAGCAGCAGCATGGCGAGCTGGAGCTGATCGGATAGTCCGCGCCGCTTGCCCAGGGCGAGCTGGCGGGCGGTCTGGCTTTGCAGCGCCGGGCCCGCGGTTTGTGGCGTGTCACGCAGCACCCGGCTGATGGCGTCGTCGTCGAGGCGGTCGGTGTTCGCCGCGCTGGCGGCGGATCGTGCGGGCAGTTCGGCCAGACGCGGCAACTCGGCACAGGCGGCCAGGGTCAAGGTCATGGCCAAGGCGGACGGGATCAGGCGAAGGGAGCGAGGCAAGGTCATGCGGAATTCAGAGATTGGTCAGGGAGAAACACGCGGAACACCGCGCCGGTGCCCGCGTGCGGGACGAGTTCGAGCGTGCCGCCGTGCATCTGCGCATACTGCCGCGCCAGCGCCAGCCCCAGCCCGGTGCCGCGCAAGGCGCTGGACGGCTGGTTGCGGCCCTGGAAAAACGGCTGGAACAACTGCGCACGGTCTTCCGGCGCCACACCCGGCCCCTGGTCGCTGATGCAGACTTCCACCCCGCCCGCAACCTGCGCGGCGTCAAAGCCGATTCTGCCGCCTTGCGGGCTGAAGCGGATGGCGTTGACCAGCAGGTTCTCGAACAGGCTTTCCAGTTTGGCGCGGTCACCCCGCACTTGTAGCGCAGAACAGCCGCACTCCACATGCACGCCCCGCGCCCGCAGAGTCAGGTGGTTGCGGCGGATCAAACCCGCGAGCAACAGCCGCAACTTCACCGCGGTGATCTGCAGCGGCTCGGGGTTGTGCAGCGCGCTGTCGTAGTGAATCAGGCTGTCGATGCGGTGATGCAGATCGCGCACATTGCCGCGCATGATGCGGGTGATGGACTGCTGCTCGGCGTTGAGCGGGCCGGGCACGCCGTCGGCCAGCAGATCGATCCCCTCTTTCATCGATGCCAGCGGGGTTTTGAGTTCGTGCGACACATGCCGCAGCAACTGGATTTTCTGCGCCTCCAGCTCGGCCAGCCTGCGGCGCAGCCAGTCGAGCTGCACGCCCAAGTCGACCAGGTCGCGCGGGCCGACGATGCTCGGCGCCTGATTGAGCTGGCCTTCGCCCAGACGCCGGATGGAGCGCTTGATCTGCCGCAGCGGCTGGCTAAGCAGCCAGGAGAACAGCAGCGCCAGGCACACCGACAGGCTGGCGCTGGCCAGCGCCAGCCACACCAGCACCGACCATACCCGGCTGGACACCTGCTGCAGACGCGCTTCCTGCGCATCCACCAGCAGGTTGCTGTGCGCGATCAGCCGCATGGCTGCGGCGCGCATGGCGTCGAATTGCGGATTGAGGGCGTTGAACACGCGCACGCCGTCTTTCACGCCGCCTGATGCCATGACCCCGGCGTAGAGCGCGGCTTCCTGGGTGCGCAAGGCGTGCAGGATGCGCTGCTGCTCGGTCGGCAGAGGCATGGATTGCAACTGGATGGCGTCGCGCTCGAATTCGCCGTGCGCCTGCTTCACCCCGCTGCACAGCGCGGCGTCCTGCAGCACCAGGCATTGCCCGCTGGCGCGCTGCAGATCGTCGATGTCTTGCGCCAACTGGCGGGAGTTGCGCGTGAGCTGCACCGCCATCGCCACAGAAGTGCGGGCTTGCGTGGCGACCTGATCGAACAGGTAGGCCGTGACCGATACGCCTAGCATCAGCGGCAGCACCACCAAGCCGAAGCCCCACAACAGCAAGGCGGAGAACGAGATGTTCAGTGGGGAGCGCAAGGCAATGGCCATGGCGGATCGCGTCACACGCCTCAGACCCCGTAGGTGTCGCGGTACTGCTGCACCGCGGGCCGCCAGCGCGCCAGATCCTTGTTGCCACTGTCGGCCAGATAAGCCAGCAAGGCGCCGAGATTGGCAATGGCGATGACTGGCAGGCCGTACGCGCGGCTGACATGCTGCACCGCAGAGTGGTCGAGAGTTTGGCCGTTGATCGCCGCTTTTTCCTGCCGATCGAGGGCGATGAGCACAGCGGCGGGCTCGGCCCCGGCCGCACGGATCAGCCGCACCGATTCGCCGGTGGCGGTTCCGGCGGAGATCACGTCATCCACAATCACCACCCGGCCGCGGATGGGCGCGCCCACGGTGCTGCCGCCCTCGCCGTGATCCTTGGCTTCCTTGCGGTTGTAGGCGAAGCCCACATTGCGCCCTTGCCGCGCCAGCTCCACCGCCACCACTGCGCCCAGCGGAATGCCCTTGTACGCCGGGCCAAACAGCATGTCGAACTGCACCCCGCTACCCAGCAGCGCCCGCGCGTAGAACTGCGCCAGCCGCGCCAGCATGGCGCCGTCGTTGAACAAGCCGGCGTTGAAAAAATAGGGCGATTGCCGCCCCGCCTTGGTGGTGAAGTCGCCAAAGGCGATCACCCCGCTGTCCACCGCGAAGCGGATGAAGTCGAGCGCGTTCTGGTCGGCGGAGCTGGTGATGTGGGAAGAGGACATGATGTTCAGAGAGCTTGCATGGGGAGTCTGGCGACTGCGCGTTTTCCCGCATTGTGCCGCAGCATCGCCACGCGCCAAGCCGCTACAGTTCCAGACTGAAACAGCCCCCTGACTTGGTGCACGCGCCGAGGGTCCATTGCTTCGGAACAGCCGTGCGGAACTGACATGCTCGCCTATCGACACGCTTTTCACGCCGGCAATCATGCCGACGTGCTCAAACATCTGGTTCTGGTGCAAATCCTGCGCCACATGAATCTCAAGGAGAAACCATACTGGGTGATCGACACCCACGCGGGGGCAGGAGGCTATGCCCTGCACGACGCGGCGGCACAGAAAAATGCCGAGTACGCCGAGGGCATCGAACGTCTATGGACACGCAAGGACGCTCCCGAGGCCGTGGCCGACTATCTGTCGCTGATCAAGGAGTTCAACTCCAGCGGCGCCCTGCTGTATTACCCCGGCTCGCCTGCCATTGCCCACCGGCTGATGCGTCCGCAGGACAAGCTGCGGCTGTTCGAGCTTCACCCCAGCGACCACCGCCTGCTCGACGCCACGTTTGGCGCACAGCCCGGCGTGCAGGTGCGTTGCGCCGACGGCTTTGTCGCCCTCAAAAGCCTGCTGCCGCCGCCCGACCGCCGCGCCGTGGTGCTGCTCGACCCCTCGTATGAGCTGAAGACCGACTACGCCGCCCTGCGCAACGCCGTGAGCGATGCGCTCACCCGCTTCGCCGTGGGCACCTACGCGGTGTGGTACCCGGTGCTGCAGCGGCGCGAATCGCATCTGTTGCCGCAACAGTTGCGCCGCATCGCGGGCCAGGCCGACTGGCTGGACGTGCGCATGCAAGTGCGCGAGCCCGACGCCAGCGGCTTCGGCCTTCTGGGCAGCGGCATGTTCCTCATCAACCCGCCCTGGACGCTGCACGCCACCCTGCGCGACCTCCTGCCCTGGCTCACCGGGGCGCTCGGCCAGTTCAAGGGGGCGCATTTCGCCCTGGAGCAGCAGGCCGGTTAGCGCCGGGCCCACGCGAATTCCGCACCCGCGGCACCCCCCGATTGACGGTAGAAAAGGCCGGCAGTCTGTCAACTATTGTCAAAAACGGGCGTACAAGTCTTGCATTTGTCACAGATCCCGCAGACCATTCGGGGCGTGCGGGGGTGCATCGTCCCTGCCGTCCTTCCGTTGGGGCGCGTCACGCCCGACAGGCCGCTGCCCTGCTTCGACTTATCCATCCAGGAGTCCTCTATGGCAGTCCGCTTTGAATTGCACAAAAACGACAAGGGTCAATTTCACTTTTCACTCAAAGCCGACGACGGCGCGACCTTGTTGAGCAGCGAGCAGTACGAGAGCAAGGCGTCGGCCGAAAACGGCATGGCCTCGGTGAAGAAGAACAGCGTGCTGCCCGAGCGCTTCGAGAAACAGGTTGCCAGCGACGGCCGCGCCTACTTCACCCTGAAGGCAGCCAACCATCAGGTGGTGGGCACGAGCCCGATGTTCGGCACGGCCGACAAGCGCGACGCCATGCTCGCCATGGCGCATGCCGAGGCCGAGCACGCCACAGTCCAAGACCTCACCTGATCTGCCCCCAAGGCGATCTGCCGAGACGCCCCGTATTTCTGTATTGCGGGGAGGCTGACCAAGCCTGTCTCTGAGCGCCTCCAGGGCCGCGCACTCCCCACCCCACCCCATCCCTCCCCACGAGTGGGGAGGGAGTGATCTCACCTCCCCCACGACGTGGGGGAGGCCGGGAGGGGGATGGCCCAGTCCGCCCCCCGTGGGGGTCAAGGCAAATTGGGGCGG
>JAQTVS010000111.1 GCA_028706735.1 Thiomonas sp. | reverse complement strand
TCAGGTTTTCCTCACTGAATCCGGACATGAAAAGGCCGAGGCCATCCTGGCCGAAATGGGCCTGATTCCTCCGGGCACCACGCTGTACGACCCGAGCAATATCCTGCTGATGCACCATGTGTACGCGGCCTTGCGCGCCAATCATCTGTATCACCGCGACCAGCATTACGTGGTGCAGAACGGCGAGGTCGTCATTGTGGACGAGTTCACCGGCCGCATCATGTCGGGGCGCCGTTGGTCCGATGGTCTGCATCAAGCGGTGGAAGCGAAAGAAGGCGTGGACATTCAGAGCGAGAACCAGACGCTGGCCTCGATCACCTTCCAGAACTACTTCCGCATGTACGCCAAGCTTGGCGGCATGACGGGCACGGCCGATACCGAAGCCTTCGAGTTCCAGGAGATCTACAAGCTCGAAACCGTGGTCATCCCGACCAACAAGCCCATCCGCCGCAAGGACGCGCAGGACAAGGTCTACAAGACTGCGCACGAGCGCGATCTGGCGGTGGCCGAAGACATCCGCGACTGCTTCGAGCGCGGCCAGCCGGTGCTGGTAGGCACCACCTCTATCGAGAGCAGCGAAAAACTCTCGATGCTGCTGCAGCAGAAAAAACTGGCGCACCAAGTGCTCAATGCCAAGCAGCATGCGCGCGAAGCGGAAATCGTGGCGCAGGCCGGGCGCCCGGGCATGATCACCATCGCCACCAATATGGCCGGCCGCGGCACCGACATCGTGCTCGGCGGCAATGTGGAAAAGCAGTGCGAAATCATCGAGGCCGACCCCAATCTGTCGGACGAGGAAAAAGCCGCCAAGGTCCACACCATCAAGAGCGAGTGGCAGTCGCTGCATGACAAGGTGATTGCAGCGGGCGGCCTGCACATCATCGGCACCGAGCGGCATGAGAGCCGTCGCGTGGACAACCAGTTGCGCGGCCGCTCCGGGCGGCAAGGCGACCCCGGCTCCACCCGTTTCTATCTGTCGCTCGATGACTCGCTGATGCGCATTTTTGCCGGCGACCGGGTCAAGGCCATCATGGAACGGCTGAAGATGCCCGAGGGCGAGGCCATCGAAGCCGGCATGGTGACGCGGTCCATCGAGAGCGCGCAGCGCAAGGTGGAGGCGCGCAACTTCGACATCCGCAAGCAACTGCTCGAATACGACGACGTGTCCAACGAGCAGCGCAAAATCATCTACCAGCAGCGCAATGAGCTGCTCGACTCCACAGAGGTGAGCGAACAGATCACCGCCCTGCGCCAGGGCGCCTTCTCCGATCTGGTGCGCGCCTATGTGCCCGAGCAGAGCATGGAAGAGCAGTGGGACATTGCCGGACTGGAGCAGGTGCTGCGCGATGAATGGCAGATCGAGCTGCCGCTCAAGAGCTGGCTCGAATCCGACGAGAACATGACCGACGAGGACGTGCTCGAGCGCGTGCTTGAAGCGGCGGACACTGCCTACCTCTCCAAGGTCGATCAGGTCGGCAAGGAAAATTTTGCCCAGTTTGAACGCGTGGTGCTGCTGCAGACCCTCGACCAGCAATGGCGCGAGCATCTGTCGGCGCTCGACCATCTGCGCCAGGGCATCCATCTGCGCGGCTATGCGCAAAAGCAGCCCAAGCAGGAATACAAGCGCGAGGCCTTCGAGCTGTTCGGCATGATGCTCGACTCTGTGAAAACCGAAGTCACCCGCGTGCTGATGACCGTGCAGGTGCAAAGCCCGGAGCAAGCCGAGCAGGCCGCCGAGAGCATGGAGCAGAGGGCGCAGCGCATCCAGGTCAACTTCCAGCACGCCGATGCGGCCTCGGGCATTTCCGTGCTCGACAGCTCCGAGGCCGCACTGGCTGCCATGGCGGTGGCCGGTGGCGCGGCAACTGCCGCGCAGGAATCGGATCTGTACCCGAAAGTAGGCCGCAACGATCCTTGCCCCTGTGGCAGCGGCAAGAAGTACAAGCATTGCCACGGCAAGCTGAGCTGATCCCCGCTGTCCGGTTGCGGGACGGCTGGCCCCGCGGTGAATCCTGAATTGCGTCACGTAGTGGAGGGCCTGTCATGGCCGTGAATCTTCAAGTCCCCGATCCAAGCGCCCTGCACGCCGTGGAAGGCGTTTTGCTTGGCGTTGCCGAAGCCCGCATCCGCAAGCCCGGGCGCAAGGATGTCACCGTGATCCAGATCGCCCCCGGAGCCAGTGTGGCGGGGGTGTTCACCCAAAACCGATTTTGTGCCGCGCCGGTGCAGGTTTGCCGCCGACATCTGCAAGCGACTGGCGGGCAGGATGTGCGCGCCCTGGTCATCAACACCGGCTGCGCCAATGCCGGCACCGGCGCGCAAGGTCTCGCCGATGCCGAGCAGACCTGCGAGGAACTCGCAGCCCTTCTGGGCGTGAAGCCCGCGCAGGTGCTGCCGTTTTCCACCGGCGTCATTCTGGAGCCGCTGCCGATGCCACGCCTGCTTGCGGGGCTGCCTGCGGCGATCGCCGCTGCGCGCAGCGAGGGCTGGCTGGATGCCGCGCAAGCCATCATGACCACCGATACCCTGCCCAAGGCCGCCAGTGGCAAGGTGGTGATCGACGGCGTGACCGTGACCCTGAGCGGCATCAGCAAGGGCGCGGGCATGATTCGCCCCAACATGGCCACCATGCTCGGCTTCATCGCCACTGATTGCGCCGTCAGCCCCGACGTGCTGCAGCAGCTCACCCGCGCCGCAGCAGACGATTCCTTCAACAGCATCACCATCGACGGCGACACATCGACCAACGATTCCCTCGTCGTCGTGGCCACCGGAAAGACGGTGTTGCCGCGCATCACCCATGCCTCCAGCCCGCAGGCGCAGTCGCTGCTGGCGGCGCTCACCGCACTGGCGCAGCAACTGGCCCAGGCCATCGTGCGCGATGGCGAGGGCGCGACCAAATTCATCCGCGTGCAGGTCGAGGGGGCGGGCAGCCGAGATGAGGCGCGGCAGGTGGCCTACGCCGTGGCACATTCGCCGCTGGTCAAGACCGCGTTCTTCGCCAGCGACCCCAATCTCGGCCGCATCCTGGCGGCAGTGGGCTATGCCGGCGTGACCGATCTGGACGTGGACGGCGTGGATCTCTATCTCGATGACGTGCATGTGGCGGCACGCGGCGGGCGCAATCCCGCGTACCGCGAAGAAGACGGCCAGCGGGTGATGCAGCAGGCCGAAATTGCCGTGCGCATCACGCTGGGCCGCGGCAAGGCAGCGGCCACGGTGTGGACCTGTGACCTGTCGCACGACTACGTCTCCATCAACGCCGACTACCGATCCTGACATGCCCGCTGCCCGCAAACCCACCCCTCCTGTCGCGCAGATTCCCGCTGCCGATCTGGCCCTGCAACTTGCCGCGCTGTTCACCCGGGCGCACGTCCTGCTCGATCGGCTGGAAGCCGTGCTGCCAGCGCCTGCGGGCGAACCGGACTGGAGCGCCTCCACCGCGTTCCGCTGGATCAGCAAGGGTGGCCGCAAGCAACTCGCGCCAGTGCGCAACCTCTCAGCCATCTCCTATGACGACCTGATCGGCATTGACGACCAGCGCCGCAGGGTGGAGCGCAACACGCGCCAGTTCGTCCAGGGCAAGCCGGCCAACAACGTGCTGATCACCGGCTCGCGCGGCACGGGAAAGTCGTCACTGGTGAAGGCCAGCCTGAACAAGTTCGCCCGCCAGGGGCTGCGGCTGATTGAGGTGGACAAGGCCGACCTGATCGACCTGCCCGAACTCACCGATCTGCTCGCGGGGCGGCCCGAGCGCTTCATCGTGTTCAGCGACGATCTGTCGTTCGAGGAAGGCGAGGCGGGCTACAAGGCGCTCAAGTCGGTGCTCGACGGCTCGGTCAGCGCCACGGCCGACAACGTGCTGATCTACGCCACCTCCAACCGCCGCCACCTCATGCCCGAGTACCTGCAGGAGAACCTGAGCTACAAGCATCTGGAGAATGGCGAGATCCACCCAGGCGAAGTGGTGGAAGAAAAAATTTCCCTGTCCGAGCGCTTCGGCCTTTGGGTCAGCTTCTATCCCTACAGCCAGGACGACTATCTGCGCATCGTTGCGCACTGGCTCGCAGCTTTCGGCGTGGCGGAAAAGCAGAGGGACAAGGCCTTGCAGGACGCGCTGGTGTGGGCTTTGGAGCGCGGGTCGCGGTCAGGCCGCGTGGCTTGGCAATTCGCCCGAGACTACGCAGGCCGTGGCGGAAAGTGAGCAACAATCAAAAGACGCAGCGCGAGCCCGTTGCCGTGGCGGTCGGGCTGATGTTGCGCCCGGACGGCGCCTTCCTCATGGCGTCACGTCCCCAGGGCAAGCCCTATGCGGGGTACTGGGAGTTTCCGGGCGGCAAGCTCGAAGCGGGCGAGTCGCTGCAGCAGGCGTTGGCCCGCGAGTTCGAAGAGGAACTGGGTGTGGTGGTGCGGGAGGCGCAGTATTGGCGCAGCCTGCGCATGGAGTATCCGCATGCCTTGGTTGATCTGCAGTTTTGCCGCATCACCGCCTGGGATGGCGAACCGCAGGGGCTCGAAGGCCAGCAACTCGCCTGGCAAACGCTGCCGGTGACGGTGTCTCCGGTGCTGCCCGGCGCTCTGCCGGTGCTGGACTGGCTGAGCCAGGAGCGCGGGACGCGCTGACGCCTCCCCGCCGCTGACTGATTCAGTGCGGCTTGCTGCTCCGCCCTGCGGAGAGATCCAGCGCCTCGATGTCGTCGAAATCGGCGGGTTCCGGCTTGGCTTCCACGCGGTAGCTCTCGCTCGCCCAGGCGCCGAAATCAATGGATTTGCAGCGTTCGCTGCAAAACGGCCGCCACGGATTGCTGGTGCTGTAATTGGTGAAGACGCCACAATGCGGGCAGCGCAC
This sequence comes from Thiomonas sp., assembly GCA_028706735.1. Classification (GTDB taxonomy): domain Bacteria; phylum Pseudomonadota; class Gammaproteobacteria; order Burkholderiales; family Burkholderiaceae_C; genus Thiomonas. Next base: position 3,524 of record JAQTVS010000111.1, on the reverse strand, counting down.
TTGGCGGTTTGAGGCAGGGGGTTGCTTGGAGTCCATCTCGAATCGTCTTACGGACACAAGGTGATTTCAAACGGAACTTCGTCTGCCGAGGGCGTCATATGCCACTCGGCGTCGGGTTGCATGAAGCGGATGGACACCATCAGGCGGTGGCCGGTGATTTCTGGGACCAGTCCCAGGGCCCCGTCGATGCGCAACCGCAGCAGTTGATAGGTTTTGCCAGCAAGCTGCTGCTGATAGGCGCCGTTCACCGCCTGGAGTTTGCGCGTGCTGCCGGCGTCGCGCAGCAGGCGCAACAGCAGTTCCACACTGCTGGCCAACGGGGCAAACACGCTCATCCAGCGCAGCAGATCGGTCTGGCGCTGTGGCTGCGGTAGATGCTGCCAGGCGTAATACGCGGGCAGGTCAAATTCGCAGGTGCCGCCTGGAATGTTGGCGCGGCTGCGGATGGCCATCAGCCACTCGTTGTCTTGCAGGCTTTGCCCGATGCGGCCCTGCTGCTGGCTCAGCGCGGAAAACGCCTGATCGGTTTCTTCGAGCACGGCGTCCAGCACCGATTCGGCAACCGCAGGATTGCCGCGGTAGGCGATGAAGCCCTGTCTCTGCCGCTCAAGTTCTTTGAGGATTTCCGACTTCAGATCCTGCCGCGTCGCCACGTCCATGAGCTCGAACAGGGTGATCAGCGCGAAATGGTGGTGCTCCGCCTGCGCACTCTGCTGCAGCACATCGACGCGCCGGAACAGATGTTCCAGTCTGAGCAGGGTGCGCACGCGTTCGTGCAAGGGATATTCGTACAGAATCACAGGGCGATCCGGTTTGGGTTGCTTGGCGCAAGGCCACGCGAACGGTTTTATGAGCTTGCGCTCTCAAGGATACGCAGGGCCGTCCCAAGCTTCCTTGACCGCCACGGGGGGCTGGGCCATCCCCCTCCCGACCTCCCCCACGCCGTGGGGGAGGTGAGATCACTCCCTCCCCGCTTGTGGGGAGGGATGGGGTGGGGAGTGCCCGGCCCTGGGGGCGCTCAGAGGCAAGTCAGGACGACATGGCGCATTGTCATGCAAACGGCCATCGAACTCAATTTTTGTGCGCCAGCGCTTTGTAATTTGCATGCAGCACCGTCACCTGCGCGGCCAGCGCCTGCAGATTCCCGCTGTTGTCGATCACGTCGTCTGCGACTGCCAGGCGTTGCGCGCGCGTGGCTTGCGTGGCGATGATGGCCGCAATGGTTTCATGCCGCAGGCCGGAGCGGGACGTGACCCGCGCGATCTGCAGAGACTCGGGGCAGTCCACCACGCAGAGGCGGTCGATCTGTGGCCGCCAACGATCCAGATGTTCAACGAGCAAGGGCACGACGTACAGGAGGTAGGCGCCGACGGCATGGGATGCGGCATTGCGCATCGCTTCACCGATCAGAGGATGCAGGATGGATTCAAGCTGCGCGCGGGCGAGTGAATCGCTGAACACGCGCTCGCGCATGGCCGCGCGATCCAGGGCGCCCCGCGCATCGCAGATCTCGGCGCCAAAAGCTTCGATCAAGGCTGGCATGGCCCGCCCGCCTGGGGCAGTGAGTTGATGCGCCACCACATCCGCATCGACGATTGCCGCACCCCGTGCCGCGAACAGATCGGCCACCGCCGACTTGCCAGAGCCGATGCCACCGGTCAGTCCGATCCGCAGGCGTTGTGCGTGCGTCATGCTCCTGCGGTGGGGAGAACGAAGGCCACCAGGGCGCCAGGCCCGACGAGCAGCAGCACAATGCCCGCGGCCGCGAGGAAGGGGCCGAAGGGGATGGGCCGTCCGCGCTCTGTCAGCTTCAAGAGTTGCAGGGAGATGCCGATGACGGCGCCGCAAATGCTGGACAGCAGGATGATGGGGAGCAGGGCCGCGACGCCGAACCACGCGCCAAGCGCGGCAAGCAGCTTGAAGTCGCCAAAGCCCATGCCTTCCTTGCCAGTCAGCAGTTTGAACACTTGATACACGGTCCACAGCGCAGAGTAGCCGACCACTGCGCCCCAAACCGCGCCGGAGAGCTGATCAGGGCGCAGCAAGGCATGCCAGATCAGGCCGAGCCACAGCAGCGGCAGGGTGATGCTGTCGGGCAGCAGGGTGGTGTCGAAATCGATGAGCGCCAGCGTGATGAGCGACCAGAGCAGGACGATGTACGCCATGCTGTCCCAGCTTGCTCCCCAGCGCCAGACCACCGCAGCGCTCAGCAGCGCCGTGATGAGTTCCACCAGCGGATAACGCAAGGAAATCGCGGCATTGCAGGCCGAACAGCGTCCGCGAAGCAACATATAGCTCAGCACCGGAATGTTTTCCCACCAGGTGATCTGGTGTCCGCACGAGGGACAGCGCGACCGCGGCGTGGCCAGATCGAAACGCTCGGAGGGCGCTGTCGTCTCATCTGGGTGCAGAGTGGCATGCGCGTCGGCCTGCCATTGCCGCTCCATCATCACCGGCAGGCGGTAGATGACCACGTTCAGAAAGCTGCCCACTGCCAGGCCGAACAGCCCGGCGGCAAGCATCCAGAAGCTCAGGGGCAGCGCACTGAAGTCGGGCATCAGCCGACAACCTTGCCAAGGTTGAAGATCGGCAGATACATCGCCACCACCAGGCCGCCGATGATCACACCCAGAAACACGATGATGATGGGCTCCAGCAGGGCGGAGAGGTTTTTCACCAGCTCATCCACTTCCGCTTCGTAAATGTCTGCGGCCTTGCTCAACATGGAGTCGAGAGAGCCGGATTCTTCGCCGATCGAGGTCAACTGGATGACCAGCGGAGGAAAGACGCCCTGGGTCTGCATGGACGTGGTCAGGCTGGTGCCAGTGGAGACGTCCTGCTGGATTTTCTCGGTGGCGCGCAGATAAACGATGTTGCCGGCCGCGCCGCCCACGGCATCCAGCGCTTCCACCAACGGCACGCCCGCGCCGAACATTGTGGCCAGGGTGCGGGTCCAGCGGGCCAGTGCGCCCAGACGCACCAGCTTGCCGAAGACGGGAACGCGCAGCAGCAGCCGGTCCATGGTCTCCTGCATCTTGATGGATTTTTTCCACGACTGCAGAAAGAAGTAGCCACCCAGGAAAATGGTGCCGAACAGGATGTACCAGTAGTGGACAAAAAAGTTGGACATCGCCACCACCATCAGCGTGGGGGCGGGCAGGCTGGCGCCGAACTGCGAGAACACGTCGGTGAACACGGGCACGACGAACAGCATGATGATGGACACCACCACGAAGGCTACGACCATCACCGCAATTGGGTAGGTGAGTGCGCTCTTGATCTTGCTGCGGATGGCCAGAGATTTTTCCTGATAGGTGGCCAGGCGGTCGAGAACCAGTTCGAGCATACCGGCCGTTTCGCCCGCCTCGACCAGGTTGCAATAGAGCGCGTCGAAGTACTTTGGATGCTTGCGAAAAGCGTTCGACAGGCTGGTGCCGGTTTCCACATCGCCACGGATGTCCATGATCAGCCTGGCCATGTTCGGATTGGGGTGGCCGCGCCCGACGATGTCGAAGGATTGCAGC
>JAQTVS010000110.1 GCA_028706735.1 Thiomonas sp. | reverse complement strand
CTCACGCCCAATGCAGCGACCAGAAATTGACGGGGAATACGAGAAGGAAACATTCGTCGGCCCTTTCAAAAAGTGAAACTTTTCAGAATCAACCGCCCGGAAGCGGGCAATATTGGCAGATACATCAGTTTAATCGCCGCCGCAGTGCATTACCCTCCCAACGCAATCAGCACCCCCACAAAAACCAGAACAATCGCAAACACCCGCTTCAGCGAAGCACCGGAGATGCGGTGCGCCACTCGCACACCAAAAGGCGCAAGCGCCATGGAGGCCACTGCCGTAGCGGCTGCCGCGGGCAGGAACACATAACCAAGCGCTCCAGCCGGAAGCGGATGCGTCGGCGCATGTACGGAGAGCATGTAACTGAGGGCGCTCGAAATGGCGATTGCCAGTCCGCACACCGTACTCGTCGCCACAGCCTTGACGGGTTTGACACCCAAGGCAACGAGCAAGGGCACCGTCATCGAGCCCCCGCCGATGCCCACGATCGACGACACCACCCCGATGCCCACTCCAGAAGGCAAAAGCCAGGGCGATTGCGGGACATGCTCCTGGCCTTGCGCCACTTTCCTGCTCTTGCCCATCGCCATCTGCAAGGCCATCACCACGCAAAACCCAGCGATGACATAACGCAGCACCTGGCCGCTGAGCAACTGCGCCAGATGCGCGCCGGCAAAACCGCCGATCACCATGCCCGGCGCCAGCCAGCGCCAACTCGGCCACAGCACACCGCCGCGGCGGATATGCGCAGTGGCCGAGGAAATGAAGGTGAGCACGATGCTGGCCATCGACGTCGCCACGGCCACATGAATCACTTCATCCGCCGGGATGCCCAACGCGGGCAAGGCGAAACTGAGCGCCGCGACCAGCAGCAACCCGCCACCAATCCCCAGCAGACCGCCGAGAAAGCCCGCAGACGCGCCGGCCAATAGAAAAATCGTGAGGGAAAGCAGCATCGTGGTCTTTCTTGTCGTTGGTGAGCGGGAACCGCGCCTCGTGAACAGGCAGGCTGTAGCCTAGTCAGTTCCCGTTTTGCCCGCACGCGACCCCGATCCTCCACGGGGTCGGCAGGCAGCGCCCAAACAAAAAAACCCGCAGGCTGGAGGACCTGCGGGTTTGATCTGAACCGGAGCCGGATCAGTCTTTGCGTTCCGGATGCAGCAGGCGCTCCATGCCGATGAGTTTCATCATGTATTTTTCGTAGATCGGCTCCGAATTGCCTTTCTTCATCTTGCGGATGAAGTATTTCTCGAAAGCAATCTTCGCCAGATGCACCCACTTGCCTTCGCCAAACCAGTTGACGTTGCGCGGCGGGATCTGAGGAATAGCGACGAACGCTGCGCCGGTGTTGCCGAAGTCGGCCAGGCAGATCGCCTGCCAGGTGCCGCGGTGCGTGGGTTGCTTGCCAGCGAGCTCTTCCTCCAGGTTGTGCACGATGGCAGTCACCATGGACTCAATCATGTAGCCCGTCTTGGGCACACCACAGGCGACGGGTGTGGGGCCGGTCGGTGGAATGGCGATGCAGACGCCAGCGGAATAGATGTTTTTGTATTTCGGGCTGCGCTGGTGTTGATCGACGATGACAAAACCGCGCGGGTTGCAAAGCCCTTCCACCGCAGCGACCGGATCGACACCCTTGAAGGCCGGCAGCATCATGGAGTGCTTGAACGGCAGTTCATGCTGTTTGACCAGATTGCCCTGCATGTCCAGCTCATCAACAAACATCTTGCCGTCTTCGACCTTGGTCGTCTTGGCGTTGGTGATCCAGCGGATGTCATGGCTGCGGAAGGCGCTTTCCATGATGCCCTTGGAGTCGCCCACGCCGTCCAGCCCCAGATGCCCGATGTAAGGCTCTGAGGTCACATAAGTGATGGGCACCTTGTTGCGGATCTTTTTCTTGCGCAGCGCGGTGTCGAGCACCATGGTGTATTCGTAGGCCGGGCCGAAGCAGCTCGCCCCCGGCATCGCGCCCACAATCACCGGCCCCGGATTGGCCACCAGCTTCTCGTAGTCGGCGTAGCACTTTTCGGCATGGTCGATGCTGCAGATCGAGTTGGTATACCCGCCGTGCGGGCCGGAACCCGGCACTTCCTCGAAAGACAGCTTCGGCCCGGTGGTGATGATGAGATAGTCGTAATTCACCATGGCGCCGTCCTGCAGGGTCAAGGTGTTGCTCTCCGGCTCGATCTTGGTCACTGCCTTGGGAATGAAGTCGATACCCTTTCGCTCCAGATACGGCTTGATCGCAAAGATCACTTCGTCCCGGCTGCGCCAGCCCACCGCCACCCAGGGATTGGATGGCACGAACTGGAAGTAATCCACGGCATTGATGACCGTGATCTTGTGAGCTTTACCGAGCGCTTCTCGCGCCTCGTAGGCAGCTGGCATGCCGCCAATGCCGGCGCCCAAAACAACAATGTGTGCCATACCCTGGTCTCCTGGTGTGCAAGTCAATGCCCGAATGCGCTCGGGCGGCGTTCAACAACATCAGATCTATCCAACGGCGCGTGTGGATTCGCCCGCTCGAAAATTGCCGTCATCCAGCCAGCACAGGATGAGAACACTCCCCGATACTGCATTTCACTTGCCGTACCAACGAGCTTTTGTTGAGCATTCAAGCATATCTATACAGCCCCATTCATCTCGGGGATTCCAGTCTCGCCCGCCAAAAAACCTTGATTAAACGCAAATTAAACGGGTCCGCATCGGTGTTTGTCCTAGTCTGGAAAAACCCTAATACTCCCGGAAGCATCGTGAAATCTTTCCTATACTTGATTTGAGACAAGCTGATCGGTCGATCAGCACGCGGCAGCACACACAGATGTCGCCGCATCACCCTGGAGGAAGCCTACTCATGCGCAATACACCTCGTCCACTCTGGAATCCCTACGTTGCCGGGGTTCTGCTGGGTTTGGGACTACTGGCCACGTTTCTTGTCACCGGAAACGGTTATGGCGTGACCGGGGCAACCACCTTGGCGACTGCGGTCGTTGCAGGCAAGGTCGATCCCAATACCGTTGCCGCCCACACCTACCTGCACAACCTGTTTGAAGTCGGCCTGGATCGCTGGGTCGTCTGGGAAGTCGTCGGCTTGGCCATCGGCGGCTTGATTGGCAGCGTGCTGGCTGGCCGCTTCAAGCTGCAGATCGACGGCCCCACGCAAGCAGGGCGCAGTCTGCGACTCGTCCTCGCAGTCATTGGGGGCATCGCAGCAGGGTTCGGCGCCCGTCTCGCCCTGGGGTGCACCAGCGGCATGGGACTCTCGGGCTCCGCCACGCTGGCCGCTGCGGGCTTCTTGTTCCTGATCGGATTTTTCATTGCTGGCGCGGTGTTCGGCCAACTCACGAAAGGACTCTGGAAATGAGCTTCCCTCTTGGATACACCGGCCCCGTATCGGGCATCATCCTCGGCCTGATTTTCGGCTATGTTCTTGAAAATGCGGGTTTTGGCAGCGGCTGCAAACTGACCGCCCAGCTGCGCTTCAAGGACTGGGCCGTGTTCAAGGTCATGTTCACCGCGATTATCGTGTCGTCCGGCGGCCTTTATCTGCTGCAAGGACTGGGCGTGATTGCCGTCGACAATATGTTTGTGCCCTCGGTCTTTATCTGGGGCAGTTCGCTGGGCGGCGTGCTGATTGGCGTTGGCATGGCCGTCGGTGGTTACTGCCCGGGCACGTCCATCGTGGCATTGTTCTCCGGCAAGCTGGACGGCTTGATTTTTCTGCTGGGCATTGGCATCGGCACCCTGGGCTTCAACTCTGTGTTCAGTTCCATCGAGGGCTGGGCCTGGAAGCAGGTCGGCCCGGATGGCCTGACCTTGCCACAGTTGCTCCATCTCCCCGCCTGGGCTGTCTGGGGTCTGCTCTTCGCGGTGCTCGTGATTGTGGGCTACCTCACCCGAACCAACATCTCTGCGCGCAAGGCCAGCAACAAGTCTTCCGGCGCGTTTGCACCACAAAACAGCTAAATTGCACTGCGCTGTCAGCGCTCGGCCCTGCATGCGCGTTGACAGCGCACAGGGCCGCAAGCAGTTGTCCTGGATGTTTCATTTCAACCACTCATCAGGAGTTCCATATGGCTAAAGCCCGCATCAAACTCTCGCACGCTCTTCCCGCCCTGGCCCTTGCTGCCGCTGTGATCGCGCCCATGCCGCAAGCCCTGTCCAGCCTGTCCGCCACTGGCATTGCGCATGCGTCGAGCAACCCCTGCGCGCCGAGCAATCCTTGCGCTCCGTCCAAGAAAATGGACAAAAAAATGGAAAAGAAGAGCAGCAATCCTTGCGCTCCTTCCAAGAGCAGCAACCCTTGCGCTCCTTCCAAATAAGCTGACTTGAACGCATGGCGCCGTCTCTGCACTGCGCCATGTCCATCCATGTCCCAGTCCTCTTCCCTGTTGTCTGGCCACGCGCCCAAAGGTCGACGCTTTACCGCTGATCTGCTGCGCGCACTGCCCCCACAAGAGCGAAGCGATCTGTACACCTGCGGTCTCAAGGCGCTTGAATCCACGCAGTCGCTGTTGCGCCAGGGCAAAACAGTGATCTCCGAAATCATTGGAAATGCCGCGTATGTCGAGTGGGAGCACTATCCGCCGCGCGATGCAAAAAGCCGTACCGGGGCTCTGTTTTATTACCACGCCCACGCAGCGGCCCAAAGAATGTCGGCAGAGCATGGCCACTTCCATGTCTTTGCCCCCAACGACCGTGCCGAATGCCCGTCCGACCAGCGCTACACCCACATCGCGGGCTTGTCGGTCGATGCGCATGGCATGCCATTGCGCGTGTTCACGACCAATCAATGGGTCACGGCGGAATGCTGGGAAGATGCCGAGCGCGTCTGCACGCTGGCGCGCCAGACCACGCTCAAAGATGCCAAGCCGCACAAGGTCGGACAGTGGCTGGATGCCGTGTTCGCTTTTTTTCGCCCGCAGATTGATCTTGTCGCCCACATGCGCGACGCGCGCGTCAAGGCGCTGCTGGCTCGCGGGCGCACCCAGTTGCTTGAAGACCGGCGCACGCACATCCTCAGCCAGTGCCGTATTGATTTTTCGACGCAGATTTTTGCGTTGGAGGAGTTGGGCGCAGGTGCGCCCTAAGTAGGTAGAGCCGGGCGGGTACACGCCCTGAAATGCAGTTCCACTAATCCAAACGAGGAGCCAACATGAAACTGAAACACCTGATCGGCATGAGCGTCATCGCTGTAGCCGCTGCGCAAACTGCCGGAGCGGCGACACTGCCCGGTCCGCTGGTCACGCCCCAATGGCTCAACGCCAACAAGAACGCGGTCACCATCATCGACATCCGTGATGATCCGAAGACCTTCACCGAAGCGCCCAAGTTCGACGTGGACGCCAAGACCAAGGTCAAGACCTTGGCCAAGACTGGAGGACACATCGCGGGAGCAATCCCTGTGGATTTCGGCAAGATCCGCGAAGAGCGCACGGTCGACGGCGTGAAGATCAAGGCCCAGCTGCCCACGGCCGAGTACTTCACCAAGGTCATGGACGACTCCGGTGTGAACAAGACCGACAAGCCCATCGTGATCGTGCCGACGGGCGAGAGCGTCGACTCCATGGACATGGCCACCCGCCTGTACTTCCAGCTGCGCTACTTCGGCGAGCCGCGCGACAAGATCGCCATCCTCAATGGCGGCGTCAACGCCTGGATTCAGGCTGGCTTTCCCGTCTCCACCGAGAAAGTGACCCCGGCCAAGGGCAACTGGGCCGCTGGCGCGGAAGACAAGGCCATTCTGGCCACGATGCAGCAAGTCAAGGAAGGCCTGCAAGGCGGCAAGGATCAGTTCATCGATGCGCGCCCCACCGCGCAGTTTCTCGGCATCGTCAAGAAGCCCATCAACAAGACCGGTGGCCACCTGCCGGGCGCGCGTTCCTTCCCGACTGACGCCATTGTCAAGCCGGTTGGCGCCGCGCATGAATTCATGAGCGCCGACGACTACAAAAAGATCTACGCCGAGTTCAACATCCAGCCCGACGCACAGACGGTGACGTACTGCAACACCGGCCATCTTGCCTCTGGCGCCTGGTTTGTGAGCCACGAAATCCTGGGCAACAAAAACTCCAAGCTCTACACCGGCTCGATGATCGAGTGGACCAACCTGGGCAACCCGACTGTCGGCCTGCCGCAGTAAATCGCTTTGACGCCGCCTCGGCGGCAGCACCTTCAGCGCCCGGGCCTCCCGGGCGTTGTCGTTTGACCCCCCGCATTCAGGCGGGAAATCCGCAATCTTGGCAACAAAATGGGAGTCTGCACAGTCATCACCGAAAAAGCCGTGAGATATTTCACAGGCGGTCAGGCGCGAAACCCAATCAAATAAGGGCTTGTGCCACCTACACTGGCCTTTCACAATCTGGCGGTTGTTTCATTCCTCCATCGACATCTCTGAGGTCAAGCATGTCTATCCGCAATTCCCGTTTTAGTTTCTGGCGCCTGGCCGTGGCATCTTTCGCGGCGCTGCTGCTGGGCGCCTGCGCTGCCAACAACTACCCGCCCGCGCCGGACAAGATCAACCAGACCGCCTATCACTATAAAGTTGGAGCGGGCGACACGCTCAACATCAACGTCTGGCGCAACCCGGATCTTTCCATGTCGATCCAGGTGCGTCCGGACGGGAAAATCTCCACTCCGCTGGCCCCGGATGTCCAGGCAGCCGGGCAGACGCCAGGCAACATTGCCAAGGAAATCGAGGCGCGCCTGTCAAAATATGTCCGTGACCCGGTGGTTTCCGTCGTCGTGACCGGCTTTCATGGCCCGTACAACCAGCAGATCCGCATTGTCGGGCAGGCCGTGCGCCCGATTGCCATTCCGTACCGCGAAAACATGACTCTGCTCGATGTGATGATCGCGGCCGGTGGGCTGACCGAATTTGCCGACGGCAATGCGGCCATTCTTGAGCGCCACGGCAAGACCTACAGCATCAAGCTCGGCGACCTGCTCAAGCGCGGCCAGATGTCGGCGAATGTTCCGGTCGAACCCGGCGACGTCATCATCATTCCGCAAAGCATGTTCTGAGAGCGCCCCCAGACCTGCCGCGTTCACGTCAGGCCCCCCGAGGGGGATGAGAAAACTTGGGGCGGCCCGGCGTTTTCTCATGAGGGTGTGAACAAATCCGCCAAGCCCGCCTTCACCACTTGACCCCACATCCGCCATGCAAACCACAAGCCGCGCAGTACTGTTCGCACTCACCCCGCTGGCTGTTTGCCTGTTGCAGGCGGGAGCGGCTTATGGGCAAACCATCCCGGGACTCAACACCACGGTTCCCGGAGGAGTGGGCCTGCCGCAGCAAATCGACGGCGGCAACACGCAGGGCGGACTTCTCGCGCCTCTGGCGGGGGCTAGCGCCCCGATTGTGCCGCGCGGCAATTTTGTCCAGCCCTCCCTGGGCATGTCCGTGGTGCAGACCAGCAATGCCTATTTCGGCACCGCCACGCCTGCCAAGTCGGACACCATCGTCAGCATCACGCCAGGCATCGCCTTTCAGACCGAAGGCCCGGATCTGCGCACCTTCGGCAACTTTGCGCTCAACGGCCAGTATTACGCCAGGAGTTCCTACAGCAATACGGTGCTGCCGTCTGGCGTGTTGGGCTTGAGCGCCCGGCTGGTGGATCAGTGGCTGTATTTCGACGCCGGCATCACCTCGCAGCAAAATGCCCTGCTCACCATCCCGACCCAGTCGACCAGCACGGCAACCTACACCACGACACAGTATCGCGTCAGCCCCTATATCGATCATCGCTTCAACGACAACCTGCGTCTGCGGGCGCGCAGCGACAACATCTGGACGCAGATCAGCGGCAACCAGACGGGCCAGGCGCTCAGCAATGGACGCTATGGCCTGCAGTCAGTCCGGCTGGACCGGCGCCCCACGCCATTTGGCTGGGGACTGGACGCCCGGCAGGAAGAAACGGTTTACACCACGAGCGGATCGCTCACTGTGCGCGACGAGATCGTGCGGGCCCGCGGCCTGTATGCGTTCACGCCGCATTTCGAGGCCGGCCTCATCGGCGGCTATGAGCATTACTCCACGTCCTACGCCAGCCTGGGACACAGCATTTACGGCGTGCAGGCCAACTGGCGCCCCAACCTGTTCACCCGGCTCGGCGGCGTGGTCGAGCGGCGCTTCTTCGGCACGGGGTGGGACATCCATGCCTCGCAGCAAATCCAGCGTCTCAGTCTGCGCATGAACTGGAACCGCGGTCCCTCGACCTTCCTGGCCGGCCTGCAAACCATTCCGTCCGGCGTGAGCCTGTCCACCCTGCTCAACGGCATGCTGGCCTCGCAATACCCGGATCCAACAGCGCGTGCGCGCGCTGTGCAAAACCTGCTGGCCGTGACCGGGCTGCCGTCCACCCTGCCCAACGCCATCAATTACTAC
>JAQTVS010000109.1 GCA_028706735.1 Thiomonas sp. | reverse complement strand
GGCAAGCCCAATCTGGTCACCAACCAGGCCTGCTTCGGCTGCACCATCGCCTGCGGGCGCATCAGCAAGATCGATGAAACGCATTTCAGCGTGGAGAACAAGCCGCAATACTGGGGCGCCTCGGGCGGGCTGGAATATGAAGCCGCCTGGGCGCTGGGCTCGGCCAACGGCGTGAATGATCTGGAGGCGCTCACCTACGCCAACTTCATCTGCAATGAAGACGGCATGGACCCCATCACCTTCGGCGCCACCGTGGGCGCGGTCATGGAGCTCTACGACATGGGCCTGCTGACCAAGGAGCAGCTCGGCGTGGACGCGCCCTTCGGCTCGGCCAAGGCGCTGACTTACTTTGCCGAAATCACCGCGCAGGGCATTGGCTTCGGCAAGGAACTGGCGCTGGGCAGCAAACGCCTGACGGCCAAGTACGGCCACCCGGAACTCAGCATGAGCGTCAAGGGCCAGGAGTTCCCGGCCTACGACTCGCGCGGCATCCAGGGCATGGGCCTGGCCTACGCCACCAGCAACCGCGGCGCTTGCCATCTGCGCGGCTACACAGTCGCCTCGGAGGTTCTCGGCATTCCGGTCAAGACCGACCCGCTGGTGACCGCGGGCAAGCCCGAGCTGGTGAAGGCCTTTCAAGACGCCACCGCGGTGTTCGACTCGGCGGGCATCTGCATTTTCACCAGCTTCGCCTGGACGCTGGCTGACGTGCAACCCCAGCTTGCCGCCGCCTGCCTGGAAGAGTTCACCATGGATGAGCTGAACACCATTGGCGAACGCATCTGGAATATGGAGCGTGACTACAACAACCGCGCCGGTTTCACCGCCAAGGACGACACCCTGCCGCCTCGCCTGCTGACCGAACCCGCCAAAACCGGGCCGGCCAAGGGCTTGGTGAACAACCTGCCGGACATGCTGCCCAAGTATTACGAACTGCGCGGCTGGACGCCCGAAGGCACGATCAAGCCAGAGACCCGCACGCGGCTCGGGCTTTGACTTGAGCCCCCTCCCCACGCGTGGGGAGGGTTGGGGTGGGGAGGGTTATGCGCCCACCACCTCCCCCTCCCAACCTCCCCCACGGTGTGGGGGAGGAGTCGGACGGCGTGAGATCGGTTCGGAATCGAGGCAGACAACATGAAACACCACGTCATCATCGGCAACGGCCCCGCAGGCGTCGTTGCGGCAGAAACCCTGCGCAAAAATGTCCCGGCGGACGACGCCATCGTGCTGTTCGGCGATGAGGACGCGCCGCCCTATTCGCGCATGGCCATTCCCTACCTGCTGCACGGCGACATCACCGAGCGCGGCACCTGGCTGCGCAAGGACGCGCAGCACTGGAAGCAGTTGGGCATCACCCTTCGCCGCGACCGGGTGACATCGCTCGACACCGCCGCCAAAACGCTGAAGCTCGCCTCCGGTGGCACGCAGTCCTTCGACACCCTGCTCATCGCCACCGGCTCCAGCCCGGTGCTGCCGCGGATTCCCGGCATCCACGCCCAGCGCGTGCACACCTGCTGGACGCTGGACGACGCCCGCGCCATCGAGCAATTCGCCGTGCCGGGCGCGCGGGTCATCCAGTTGGGCGCGGGCTTCATTGGCTGCATCATCATGGAAAGCCTGGTGCGCCGCCGCGTGCAGCTCACCGTGGTGGAAATGGGCGACCGCATGGTGCCGCGCATGATGGGCGAAACCGCAGGCGGCATGATCCGCGACTGGGTGCAGGGCAAGGGCGTGGCGGTGCATACCGGTGCGCGCATCGAGTCCATCGAGTCCAATCCAAACGATCTATCCGCGCCACTGGCCGTGCGCCTGTCCACCGGCGAACGCCTCCCGGCCGATCTGGTGATTTCCGCCGCCGGGGTCAAACCGAATATCGGCTTTCTCGAACACTCCGGCGTGCAGTGCCTGCAGGGCGTGCTCACCGACGAGCGCATGCAGACCAATGTGCCCGGCATCTTTGCCGCTGGCGACTGCGCCGAGGCCTTCGATGCGCTCTATGGCAAACCCATCGTCAGCGCCATCCAGCCCAATGCGGTCGATCAGGCCTATGTCGCGGCGATGAATATGGCGGGCAAGCACACCAAGCTGCGCGGGGTGACGCAGATCAACGTGCTCGACACCCTCGGCCTGATCTCCACCAGCTTCGGCCAGTGGCAGGGCGCGCCCGGTGGCCAGGGCGTCGAGCTGACAGACCGCGCGGGTTTCAAGCATCTCAGCCTGCAATTCCTGGGCGATGTGATGGTGGGCAGCAACAGCATCGGCACCACGGCGCACATCGGCGTGCTGCGCGGCCTGGTGGAAGGCCGGGTGAAACTCGGCGGCTGGAAAGACAGGCTGCTCGACGATCCGACACGGCTGATGGAAGCCTACCTCGCCAGCGCGCAGGCACAAGACCGGCGCGGCGACACGGTGCATCACTGAACCAGTGCACAACACCCGTCACATGGACACTCCTGCCGCCCCCGCCGGAACGACCAGCGCAGCGCCGCAAGCCAGCGTGCGCATCACCCTCAAGCTCATGGCCACGCTGACCGACTACCTGCCGCAACCGCGGCAAGGTCACCAGATGGCGCTCGACATCATGCCCGGCGCCACCGTTCAGGATGTGGTTGAACGGTTTCGCCTGCCCTGGAAACTGGTCCATCTGGTTCTGGTGGACGGCGTTTACATCGACCCCGACAAGCGCGACAGCCGCATCCTGCAGGAAGGCGAGACCCTGGCGATCTGGCCGCCCGTGGCGGGAGGGTGATGTTTGACGCGCAGTCGCCCGCGCGCGCCACGCTGGACATGGCCATCACCCGCAGCGAATTTGCGCGCCAGCTCAAAGCCGCATTCCCAGGCCTGCAGGAATCCGCACCAGACGCATTCTCGGGCGAGGACGTGGGATGTCAGTGGTCCATTCGCCTGCACCCCACGGCGCCCACGCGGCTGGGCCTGATCGTGCTGGAACGCTGGCTGGCCGACGTCGCCCTGGAGGCGCCAGCACCCGCGCAGCGCCAGCTCTGGTGGCAACGTTTCAGTGGCCACTTTCAGAAAGGCGGCGGGTAAGCAGCGCACCGGCCTGCGGATCGACGCCATCGGCGCGGCGCAAAATGTCCGCAAGAATCTGCGGCGCCTCGAACACCGCACGGTTCGGATGTGCCGCAACCCGCGCGCGAAACGCCGCAAGCTCGGCCAGAAACGCAGGCAGTTCTGCCGCAATGGCGCGAAAACTCGGCAGCACCAGGCCATAACCGTTGTCGCGCACCCAATCGGTGTTGTAGCGCTCCTGCGGCATGGTCCAGGCATTGCGGGCGACGATGACCGGCAGCCCCAGATGCAGCGCCTCGCTGAGCGAACCGGGGCCGGGCTTGCCGATGAAAAAATCGCCCAGCCGCATCACATCGGCCACCGCGCTGGTGAAGCCCATCACATGGCGCGGCGCGGCGGCGGGCAGGGCGCGCAACTTGGCGGCCAGTTTGTCGTTGTGCCCGCACATGAAAATGAGCTGAGTCTCGGGCAGGCGCTCGGCAATGGCCAGCATGCTGCGCGAGCCGTGCCCCCCGAACATCACCACGCCAACGGGGCGCTGCGGGTCGAAGCCCATCGCCAGCAGACGGGCGATACGGTCGAAGTTCTGCGGCGCGCTGTAAAAGTCCGGGCGGATGATCATGCCGGACGTGGCATGCACCTTTTCCGGGGGGAAGCCAGCGTCCAGCGCCTGCTGCACCGCACGTTCCGAGCCGCAGATGAGATGCTGATCCTGCCCCTGCTCCATCCAGAAATGCGGCGGAAAGTCGGCCAGGTCGGTCAGCAAGGTGACATAAGGCACGCCAGGCAATGTGGCCGTCAGGCTGTCATACAGCGCACGATTGAAGTTGGGAATCAGCGACACCACCAGATCCGGCTCGGTGCGCAGCCAGTGCAACTTGAGAATTTTCAACAGGGTGGGATGCAGCAGACGCAGCGCACCCTGCAACAGCTTGAGCTCGTGCCGCAAACCCAAGGTCAGACCCCGGGCGAGGCGGGCGTTGTAATAGTCTTCCGGCGAAAACGTGTACTTGCGCAGGGTGCCCTGCGGATCGAGCACGTCGGTCAGATTAACCAGGCGCACCTGCCAGGGCAGGCCGGATTGCGCGATGCTTTGCTGCAGAGCCAGCGCGGAAGCCCGGTGGCCCCCGCCTGCATTGAAATAGATGAGATCGACAGTTTTTTTCATTTGCGCAATGTTGAACATGACGGGGCAAGATACACCCGACAAGTGACGAAATGATCACGTCATGGTTTCCCGGCAATCCGGGAATTTTGTAAATTTCATCGTGAATAGATTGAGAAAATGCACAGAATCATGTCAGATTCGACGCGATGACGGAAATATATCCGTTTCACCCCCACCAAATCCGACTTGGAGTCTCCATGAAATTCAAACTTGCCCTGATCGCCGCCGGCCTGCTTTCGCTGGCGGCCTGCCAAAAAACTGAACAAGCCGCCAGCGGCGCTGCCAGCGCGGCCCAATCCGCCGCGAGCTCTGCGGTCGCCGCGGGCGCCAGCGCTGCGGGTGCAGCCGCCAGCGCGGCGCACGGCGCCGTTGCCGGCGCAGCCAGCGCTGCGGGTGGCATGGTGAACCAAGCAGCCAGCGCAGCCCAAGGCGCGGCGAGCGCGGCCGCTCATGCCGTTGGCGGCGCAGCCAGCGCGGCAACCGGAGCCGCCAGTGCGGCCGTGCATTCGGGCGCCAATGCGGTGTCCAATGCCGCAGACAAGGCCAAGGACGCTGCGGCTGGCGCAGTCAACACGGTGAAAGAAAAAGCCGCTGATGCGGCGCACGGCGCGATGGACAAGGCCACACAGGCCGCCAAGCCCTGATCGGCATGTTCCCTCAAGAAAATGTCGGGCCGCCCCACGTTTCCTTGACCCCCACGGGGATGGGCTGAGCGCATCCACTCCTGGGGCGCTCAAAAAAAAGCGAACTTCGGTTCGCCCTTTTTTCATTCGTCCGCTTCGGGATTGTCGAGGCTGAAGACTTCGGCGTTGTCGTCGTAGGCGTAAACCTCGGCGTAGCGGCCCCAGTCGATGGCGGTGTCGAGCACGCGGCGGGCCTCGTCCTCGCTGAGATGATCTTCGAGTTCGGTGAGAAAACGGGAGTCGGGCGCGCGGTGGTTGAAGCGCTCGTCGAGCACCGTGCGGATGCGCGCCACCAGCGGCACACGGTCGATCAGGTGGCGGGCGAACAGCTCTTTGCGTTCCTGCAGGCTGCCATCGACAAAGATTCGCCCCGCGGGCAGCAGCATGATGTCGCCGTCTTCCACCTGGGCGAAGCCGAGCAGTTCCACGCCTTCAATCAGCGGAAACAGGTCGTCCACCGAAAAGTGCATGTCCTCGGCCAGTTCGGGCAGGCTGATGCGGGTGTTGGCATTGCTTTTTTCCAGCGCGTCGAGCTCTTCGAGCAGGCCGGCCAGCGCGTTGACCGAGAGCGAAGGCAGACGCAGGCCGATGCCCGGCGCCTGTTTGCGCACCGCGTCGCGCCCGGTCGGCCGGGCGGTCATGGCGCCGTAGATGCCTTCGACCAGATCGCGGAACTGCTGCGATTCACGCTCGCGCGGATGCGGCAGGTCGATGTGCATTTCGCTGATCACCCGTCCGGGGTTGGAGCCGAGGATGACGATGCGGTCGGCCATGAGCACGGCTTCTTCGATGTTGTGCGACACCAGCAGAATGCCGCGGGTGGGGATTTTGCGTTCGGCCCAGAGGTCAAGCAGGTCGGTGCGCAGGGTTTCAGCGGTGAGCACGTCGAGCGCGGAGAACGGCTCGTCCATCAGCAGCACGTCGGGGTTGATCACCAGCGCGCGGGCGAAACCGACACGCTGGCGCATGCCGCCCGACAGCTCGCGCGGATAGGCCGACTCGAAGCCGTCGAGGCCGATGAGGTCGATGGCCGCCAGCGCGCGGGCGCGGCGCTCTGCGGGCGGCACCTTGAGCGCCTCCAGCCCCAGTTCCACGTTCTGCAGCACCGTCAGCCAGGGAAACAGCGCAAAGCTCTGGAACACCATCGCCAGCCCCGGCACCGGGCCGTCGATCGGCTTGCCGCGGTGCAGCGCGGTGCCGCTGGTCGCGGACACCAGCCCGGCCAGGGTGCGCAGCAGGGTGGACTTGCCCGAGCCGGAACGCCCCAGCAGCACCAGAATTTCACCGTCGCGCAGGTCGAGATCGACGCCGTCGAGGATGACCAGCTCGCTTCCTTCTGGCGTGCGATACGACTTGCGCACTCCGGCCAGATGAAAGATGGGCGTCGAAGACGCGGCGTCAGGTGCGCTGGACAGTTCGCTAGAGTTCATGGCATTCATGCTGGGTCATTCAGTTGCGCACGTCCGTTCCGAAGGGCCCCCTTGGGGGAAACGCGCGCAGCAAGTCAGGGGGATCTCATATCAGGCGGCAATCAATCGAGCCGCACGCGCGTGGCGGCAATTTTGTAGAGCCGGTGCCAGACCAGCCGGTTGATGGCGATGACGTACAGCGCCATGACGCCCACGCCAAGCCCTACCTTCAGCGTCTGCCCCTGCTGTGTGGCCTCGGTGATGTAGGCCCCCAGCCCGGTGGCGACCAGAGTGTGACTGCCCCAGCTCACCACTTCCGCCACGATGCTGGCATTCCACGCCCCGCCGGAGGCGGTGAGCGCCCCGGTGACGAAACCTGGAAACACGGCAGGCAGATAGAGTTTGCGCCACAGCAGCCAGCCACGCAGCCCAAGGTTGCGCCCGGCCTCGCGCAAGTCGCTGGGCAGGGCCGAGGCCGCGCCGATGACCGAAAACAGGATGTACCACTGGCTACCCAGAACCATCAGCGGCGCGGTGAACACATTGACGTTGAGGTGCCAGTGGACGATGGCCACGACTACGAGCGGGAACAGCAGGTTGGCGGGGAAAGCCGCAAGAAACTGCGCCACCGGCTGCGCCACCGCAGCCCAGCGCGGACGCAGCCCGACCCAGATACCCACGGGCACCCAGATCAGCGCGGAAAGCGCCACCAGCACGAACACTTTGAGCGCGGTGAACGCTCCGAGCAGCAGCACATGTCCCACCTGCGGCCAGCCGAAGTCGCGCGGCAACACCAGAAACAGCGCCACGATCAGACCGAGGGTGAACAACAGCATGCTGGCGATGAACACCCGGTCGCCCCACACGGAAGGCGCGCGCTGCGGCGACTTGTGCAGCGGCACCGCGGGCAGCAGGCGCACGCTCATCTCCCACAGCACGGCAGGCAGCCGGGCTAGCCGCTGGGTGAGGCGGGTGCGGCGCAGAAAGTCGAGCACCACCGAACGCGGCGCATCCACGCTGACGGTGTTGTCCAGGCGGAATTTGTCGGCCCAGGCGACGATGGGGCGGAACAACAGAAAGTCGTAGGACAGAATCACCACCACCATGGCCAGAATCGCCCAGCCGATGGCGCCCAGATCCTTGGCCCCGATCGCCGCGGCGATAAAAGAGCCGATGCCCGGCACCGACACCTGCTGCCCGGCCACGGTGAGCGCCTCGGCGGCGACAACAAAGAACCAGCCGCCTGACATGGACATCATCGCGTTCCACAGCAGGCCGGGGGCGGCGTAGGGCAGTTCGAGCTTCCAGAAGCGCTGCCAGGCGTTGAGGCGGTAGAGCGTGGCGGCCTCGGTGAGGTCGCGCGGCACGGTCTTGAGCGACTGGTACAGGCTGAAGGTCATGTTCCAGACCTGCGAAGTCCACACGGCGAAAATCACCGCGAACTGCAGGCCCAGCATGCTGCCGGGAAACAGGGCGATGAAGCCGGTCACCGTGATGGACAGATAACCCAGGATGGGCACCGACTGCAGCACGTCAAGCAGCGGCACCATCACCTTTTCGGCGTAGCGATTGTTGGCCGCGACCCAGGCATAGATCAGGGTGAAGACGGTGCTGGCGGCCAGCGCGGCCAGCATGCGCAGCACGGTGTAAAGGGCATATTCCGGCAGGTTGCCCGGATCGAGCGAGAGCGCGATGCGCTCGCCCAGATGGAACGGCACCGCCATCTGCCGGCTGGCGTGGCCGATGATCAGCAGCATGCCGATGACCAGCGGCAACGCGATCAGGTCGCGGCGGTTGGGCAGCGGCAACGCCAGAGGACGGAAGTGAAATGCCATGAAAACGCGCGGAAATGGGTTTTGCGGGAACGGGATTTGCAGGAAAAACAGCCGCCAAGTCTAACCAGCCGCGGGAGAAATTTCGATCTTGCGCGCGTTGCGGGCCGCATGCAAAAGTATCCGGTCGTTTCCAGCCGCAGCGACGCGACTCAAGCCCGACAGGCTCCTAGGAGTCTGTCGGACTTGATCCCGATCGCATGCGATCGGGGTGGACGGCGCGGATTCTGAGGCAACGCGGCGTGGGCCGATCGTGCTCAACGCGTGCGCGGGCCATCTGGTGAGTGCCATGAGA
>JAQTVS010000108.1 GCA_028706735.1 Thiomonas sp. | reverse complement strand
CCCCCGCGTCCTCCCAGGCCAGCGCGGCAAGAATGGCCAGGCAGCCGGAGCCGGTGCACATATCGAGAATGCGCTGCGGCGGCGTGCCAAGCCAGGGATCGAGCGCGCCCTGGTCGAGCAGTTCGGCAATGAAGGAACGCGGCACGATCACGCGCGGGTCGACAGTGAAACGCAGGCCGGCCAGCCACGCTTCGCCGAGCAGATAGGCCAGGGGCTGGCGCGTGGCGATGCGTTTCGCGGTGATGGCCCGCGCCTGCTGGAGTTGCTGCGCGGTGAGTGCTTGCCGGGCATGGGCGTCGAACTGTCCAGCCTCGGCGGCAGGCAAGCCCGCTGCGTGCAGCACCAGCCAAGCCGCCTCGTCCTCGGCATTGGTGCAGCCGTGGCCATAGTCAAGATGGGCGGCAGCCAGCGCCTGCGCCGCTTCGGCCCAGGCATCGCCCAGGGTGATGGCCGCAGAGCCCTGGGCCGTTTCGCCTCTGGATGCCCTCATGCCACCAGCGCCTCAAGGGTGCGGCGGTAGATGTTTTTCAGCGGGTCGATGGCGCTCAGGTCCACCCATTCGTCGATTTTGTGGATGCTGGCATTGACCGGGCCGAACTCCACCACCTGCGGACAGATTTTGGCGATGAAACGGCCATCGGACGTGCCGCCGGTGGTGGAGAGCTGCGCCTGCGCACCGGTCTCATCACGAATGGCCGCCTGCATGGCCTCGGACAAGGCGCCGGGAGCGGTGAGAAACGGCTCGCCGCCCAGCGTCCAGTCGATGGCGTAGTCCAGCGCATGACGGTCGAGCACCGCATGCACGCGCCGCCGCAGTTGCTCCGGCGTGGACTCGGTGGAAAAGCGGAAGTTGAAATCCACCACCAGCTCTCCCGGAATCACATTGGTCGCGCCGGCGCCCGCATGGATGTTGGACATCTGCCAGGAGGTCGGCGGAAAGTGGACATTGCCCGCATCCCAGGTGATTGCCGCCAGTTCGGCAAGCGCGGGGGCCGCGAGATGGATGGGATTTTTTGCAAGGTGCGGATAGGCGATGTGCCCCTGCACGCCGCGCACCGTCAGCCGCCCGGAGAGCGAGCCGCGCCGTCCGTTTTTGATCACGTCGCCCAGGCTCGCAGTGGAGGTGGGCTCGCCCACGATGCACCAGTCCAGCCGCTGGCCGCGAGCGGCCAACAAGTCGCAGACTTTCACCGTGCCGTCGCGCGCCGGGCCTTCCTCATCACTGGTGAGCAGGAAGGCAATCGCGTGACTCGGATTTGGATGCTCCGCAAGAAACTCCTCCACCGCGACCACCATGGCGGCGAGCGAGGTTTTCATGTCGGCCGCACCGCGCCCGTACAACTTGCCGTCACGCACGGTGGGCACGAACGGGTCGCTGTGCCACTGGTCGAGCGGACCGGTGGGCACGACATCGGTATGCCCGGCAAACATCAGCACCGGCGCGTCGTCCCGCGCACCCGGGCGCAGCGCCCAGAGGTTGGTCACGCGACAATCTGGCGGGCCGCTTTCGACCGTTTCGCAGGAAAAGCCCAGAGCGGCCAGACGTGTGCGGATGACCTGCTGACAGCCCGCATCCTGCGGGGTGACGGAGTGGCGGGAGATGAGGTCGTGGACCAGGGTTTGCGTGGGGGACATGCGGCAGTCGTGTGCGTGTTCAACGCGGAGAATCGAGATCAAGGGTGATTTCGGTGAAGGAAGGCGTGTCGTCTTCAACCGTCTCGGCGGGTGCGGACTGCTTGCGCAGGGTCGAGTCGTTTTCCAGGCGCCAGAGCAGATTGGTGGGGGAGTCGGCGTAGGCCAGCGCCTCTTCGCGGCTCACCACGCCATCGATCACCATGGCGGCCAGCGCCTGCTCGAAAGTCTGCGAGCCTTCGGCCATGGACTTTTCCATCGCCTCCTTGACGCCGGAAAAGTCGCCCTTTTCGATCAGTTCCCGCACCAACTGGGTGTTGAGCATGATTTCCACCGCCGGCGTCAGCCCGCCAGCACTGGCGCGCAGCAGGCGCTGCGAGACAATGCCGCGCAGACCCGAAGACATGTCGTTGAACAGCGCGGCGCGCTGATCCATGGGATAGAAACCGACAATCCGGTTCAGCGCCTGATAGCTGTTATTGGCATGCAGCGTGGCCAGGCAGAGGTGGCCCGTCAGCGCGTATTGCAACGCCGCGCTCATCGTGACCTGGTCGCGGATCTCGCCGATCATGATGCAGTCGGGCGCCTGTCGCAGCGCGTTTTTCAGGCCGACCGCAAGCGACTCGGTATCGATGCCGACCTCGCGTTGGTTCACGATGGACTTGCGATTAGTGAACAGGTATTCGATCGGCTCTTCCAGTGTGAGGATGTGGCCGGTCTTGTTGGCATTGCGATAGTCGATCATCGCCGCCAGGGTGGTGCTCTTGCCCGCGCCGGTGGAGCCCACCATCAGCAACAAACCGTGCTTTTCCATCACCAGATCGGCCAGCACGCCGGGCAGATTGAGCGACTCCAGCGCCGGGATTTCTCCGGGGATGTAGCGCACCACCATCGCCACGCTGCCGCGCTGGCGAAACGCGCTGATGCGAAAACTGCCCAGACCGGGTCGCGGCAGACCGATGTTGAGCTCGCCGGTGCGGGTGACTTCGGCCGCCTTTTCGTGGCCCACTGCCTCGGCCAGCAGGCGAAACGGCTCTTCCGGGGTCAGCACCTGCCGATTGACCGCCACCGCATGGCCGTTGATGCGGATGAGAATGGGAGCATGCGGGCTGATGTAGATGTCGGACGCCTTCTTCTCCGCCATCAGTTTGAACAAACGCTCCATTGCCGACATACATCCCCCCTTTGTGATGTGAAACTGCAGACTGTCGCGCGCGCTCAGCTCAGGTGCGCAGCAGTTCGTTGATGCTGGTCTTCGAACGCGTTTGCGCATCCACTTTTTTCACGATCACCGCGCAGTACAAACTGTATTTGCCATCGCTGCTGGGCAGATTGCCGCTGACCACCACCGAGCCTTCGGGAATGCGGCCATAGCTCACTTCGCCAGTGGCGCGGTCGTAGATCTTGGTCGATTTGCCGATGTACACGCCCATGGAGATCACGCAGTTGTCTTCCACGATGACCCCTTCCACCACTTCCGAGCGCGCGCCAATAAAACAGTTGTCGCCGATGATGGTCGGGTTAGCCTGAATGGGTTCCAGCACGCCGCCAATACCCACGCCACCCGAGAGATGCACGTTTTTGCCAATCTGTGCGCACGAGCCCACGGTAGCCCAGGTATCGACCATCGTGCCTTCGTCCACATAGGCGCCGATGTTTACATACGACGGCATGAGCACCACATTGGGTGCAATGTAAGACCCATGCCGCGCCACGGCTGGCGGCACCACGCGCACTCCGGTGGCGCGCATCTGCTCTTCATTCAGGTTGTGAAATTTGGTCTGCACTTTGTCGAAAAAGTGCAGATCGCCGGCCTGCATGGCCACGTTGTCGTGCAGACGGAAGCTCAGCAGCACGGCTTTTTTCAGCCACTGGTGCGTCACCCAGTCGCCGTTCACCCGCTCTGCCACGCGCAGTTTGCCGACGTTGAGCTGGTCGATCACATGACTGACCGCCTCGCGCAGTTCCGCCGGGGCGCTGGCCGGGCCGTAGGTGGTGCGGTTTTCCCAGGCTTGGTCGATGAGAGTCTGTAGTTGTTGCGTCATGGTGAGGTTCATTGTGAGGGATTGAGTTCTGCGCAATAGGCAGCGATGCGGCGGGCTGCCTCGACGCATTCGTCCTTGGGTGCGACCAGCGCCATGCGGATGCGGCCGCTTCCAGGATTGGCGCCGTCCTGTTCGCGCGCCAGGTAACTGCCGGGCAAGACGGTGACATTGTATTTTTCAAGCAGACCGCGAGCGAAGTTCGCATCGTCCACTGGGATTGCGGCCCACAGATAGAACCCGGCATCTGGCAGTTGCACGCGCATCGTCGGCTGGAGGATGGGCAGCACAGCGGCGAATTTTTCGCGGTACAGCGCGCGGTTGTGTTCGACATGCGCCTCGTCGTTCCAGGCCACCGCACTGGCGGCCTGCACCGCCGGATTCATGGCGCTGCCGTGGTAGGTGCGGTAGCGGGTGAACGCAGCGATCAGCGCCGCATCTCCGGCGACGAAACCCGACCGCAGCCCCGGCACGTTAGACCGTTTGGACAGGGATGTGAATAACAGCAGATTGCGAAAATCTGTCCGTCCCAACTGCCAAGCAGCCTCCAGGCCACCAAGCGGCGGCCGGTCGCCAAACCAGATTTCCGAATAGCACTCATCGCTGGCAATGACAAAACCATGCCGATCGGACAGTTCAAACAGCAGCTTCCACTCGGACAGCGGCATCACTGCACCGGTCGGGTTGCCCGGCGAGCAGACGTAGAGCAACTGCGTGCGTTGCCAGACCGCATCGGGCACGGCGGCCCAGTCCACCGCGAAATTGCGCTGCGCATCCACTGCGGCGAAATACGGCTGCGCCCCCGCCAGCAGCGCGGCGCCTTCATAGATTTGATAAAAAGGATTGGGACAGACGACGGTCGGCGCGTCCCGGCTGGCGTCCACCACCGTCTGCGCGATGGCAAACAAGGCCTCGCGAGAGCCATTGACGGGCAGCACTTGGCTCTGCGCATCCACCGCAATGCCATAGCGGCGATGCGTCCACTGCGCGCAGGCCTGCCGCAGCGCCAACGCTCCTGCGGTGCTCGGATAGACCGCCAGACCGTCGAGATGCGCTGCGAGCGCGTCACGAATGAACTGCGGCGTGGGATGCTTGGGCTCACCGATGCCCAGGCTGATCGCCGGCCATTGCGCAGGCGGGGTCACGCCCGCGTTCAAAACACGCAATTTTTCAAAGGGATAGGGCTGAAGCAGATCGAGGCGGGGATTCACTTGAATGGCATGCGCATGCGGGCGGACAGATCGCGCATTCTACGAAGGCCCGTCCGGAATGCGGCGCATCGCCGCAGCTGAAAAAAACTGTTCCAGATCCGCAAGCGCTGTCATCACGGCCTTGATCTGCGCGTTCTTTACAAGCAATCGCCTGTTTTCCGCCCTACACAACACGCCTGAACTGGCCCACTATGCTATGGATCATGTTTACGCCCTCCCCTCTGCGCTTGTGAGCAACGCTGCAGCGCCCGTCTCCAGCGCGCTGAACCGGTTTTGTGCCGATGTGCGCGTGCGCGCCACGCGCATGGCGCTCATCGAGCTGCGCGACGCGGCCATGGCTGCCGACGTGGTGCAGGACAGCCTGCTCAAGCTGGTGAGTCACTACCAGGATCGTCCGTCTGAAGAATGGGCGCCGCTGTTCTACAGCATTTTGCGCAATCGCATTACCGATATGCACCGCAAGCGCAAGGTGGAGAAGATTTTCGATTTCTTCTTCTCCAGCGACGAGGACGACGATCAGCCGCCAAGTTGGGAATCCGTGGCTGATACCGCCATGGGGCCCGAAGCTGAGGTCGCCAACGGCCAGCTTGCCGGGCGCATAGCAGACGCGGTTTCCGCGCTCAGCCCGCGTCAGCGCGAAGCGTTTTTACTCCGCGAAATGGAAGGGCTGTCTATTGTGGACACGTCGATGGCGATGAAAGTCAGTGAGGGCAGCGTGAAAACACACCATATGCGCGCACTCACCCGTCTGCGGGAATTGCTTGAATCCGACCATCCCGCTAAAGTTTGAATTGCCTGCATCAGGTGACATCATGACCACCCAGAACCATCTCACTCCAGTTCAGATCGACCGCTATCGCAGTGGCTTGGCCTCAGCTGAACAGGCCGCGCAAATACAACTGCATCTGCGGCACTGCCCGCAGTGCCAGAACGCGCTGCAGTTCGGCCAGCACCTGTGCGACCAACTCGCGCCGCTGCCCCAGCTTGCTGCACGTCTGCCACGGCGCCATTCACGCGCCGTGCGCTGGCCGCGGGTGTTCGCCGCCGGCATGGCAACCGCCTCTCTGGCGCTGGCCGTGTTCATCAGCGTGCCGCACCTCGCGAGCAATAACGACAGCTATCCTGGCAGCCTCAGCCCGCAGGTGGCGGACGCTGTGCAAAACATCGAGTTCTATCAGTGGTTGTCCAACCACCCGCAGGTGCTGCAACAGGGACTTCAAAATGGCAATCCGGCCTGATCGTCTCCGCTTCGCAAGCCCCCCTGTCCGCACCGCCCTGGCCACCGCGGTGGCGGCGGTCGTGAGCGCGGTGGCGCTTGCTCCCGCGGCAAGCGCCAATCAGCGTGGCGGCCAAGGGTCGTATCAGCAGTGGGAAAAAATGCCACCACAGCAGCGTGACCGCATTTTGCAGGAGCAGCAACGCTTCAAACGTCTGCCGCCCGGCGAGCAGGAACGCCTGCGCCGCGAGTACGAGCAGCGGCAAAAGCAGTAACGCGCCTGCCTGCAGCACGCGCGTCAATGCCCGGCGTGCGGGAAAAACAGAAAAACTTCCTTCCCATCACGCAGCACCTGCGTGCGCACACCGTGCGGCAAAGTCAGCTTGGTGCGCACATGGCCAAAAGGCAGTCCGGTGAGCACTGGCACGCCATGCGGTTTGAGTTGCGCGCGCAGCCAGTCCACAGCGGCGCCCAGGTTGTAGCCCGCATCATGCGCACTCAATTTGTAGGCCGTGAACTGGCCGAGCAGCACTGCCTTCTGTCGCTGCAGGACACCCGCGTGGAGCAATTGACTGAACATGCGCTCGATGCTGTAGGGATGCTCGTTCACGTCTTCGAGAAACAGCACACCTCCCACACGCGGCAGATACGGCGTACCGACCAGGTTGGTGACCAAGGCGAGATTGCCGCCCCAGAGGATGCCCGTGACATCGAGGCCGCGCGGGGCGTCGTCGCAGGCGAAACCAACGGCTTCGAGCGTGCCGTCCGCGGCGTCGAGAAAGCTGTCGACTGTGATGTCGTCCGGAGTCTTCTCGCCGAAGTCGTAGGAGGCCATCGGCCCGCTGAATGTCACCGCACCGGTCTTGGCCAGCAGGGCCAGTTGCAGTGCGGTGAAATCGCTATGCCCAACCCACATCTGCTTGCGGGCCTTGATGGCATCGGCCAGCAGGTCGTAGTCGATCACCGGCAGCAGGCGGCTCAAGCCATAGCCGCCGCGCGTCATCATCACCACATCCGCCTTGCTGCGCGCGGCATCATGCAAGGCGCGCAAGCGCTGCGCGTCCGTGCCGGCAAAGCGCTGCGCCCGCGCGAGCACCTGCGCTCCGGCGTGGACGCGAAAACCGAGCGCCTCCAGATGCGCCTTGGCCTGGTCCAGACGCGCCGCATCCTGCACCGCGCCTGCGGGAGAAACGAGGCGCAGGAGGCCGCGCTTTATGTGTTGTTCTGCGAGCAAATCGGTGGGCGACATGTCAGTATCCGGAAAACAGCTGTTGCAACACGCCATTAGGCCAAAGGCGGCTCAATATCAAGTTCTGTGACTTCGATGCCCGAGAGGCAGGCATCATGCGTCGCGCTCTGCGACTTTTGCGCCCGGCGACGTTCGCGGAAAAAATCTTGCAGCAAGGCGCTGCATGCGGCTTGCTCGACATCGCCGGTAATGTCGCAGTGATGGTTCAGGCGGGGATCAGCGAACAAATCGACCACGCTGCCCGCGGCGCCAGTCTTGGGGTCACGCGCACCGAACACTACGCGCGCAAACCGCGCATGCAGCAACGCCATGGCGCACATCGCACAGGGTTCCAAAGTGACATACAGGGTGCAATCCGGCAGGCGGTAATTGCCCACAAGATGGGCGGCCTGCCGCAGGGCAACGATTTCGGCATGTGCCGTGGGATCGTGCTCACCGATCGGCCGGTTGTAGCCGGTCGCGATGACCTGCCCGCCGCGTACGATCACCGCGCCAACCGGCACCTCTCCCAGCAGCCAGGCGTTCTGTGCTTGATCGAGCGCCAAGTGCATAAACGCACGGTCGGTCTCCAGATTCAGCAGGGCGTCATTCTCCATCGCTATTCAGGCACGCTGGCCGGATGCGCCTTGAGCGCCTTGTCCAACGATTGCTTGAACTGCTGGAGCGCCGCCGATGCCGACTGGCCGCTCCCGCCCTGCGCGCCACCCGTTGCTGACTGCGATGCAACGCCCGCTTGCCCAGTCAATTGCGTGCGCACCAGCCAGACAAGAATCAGCAAGGTCAGTAGCAAGCCGATGAGCCCGAACAGCATGCGCATGGCGCGTCACTCCCATTAAATTATAAATAGCCACAAAATAGCCACAAAACCACCATACACATCAATGCCTTACTAACGGATGTTCTGTAAATGCCATGAACAATACCACGCTCAGCTCCACAGCACTTGGGTGACGCCAAGGATTCAGGGCAACAGAATTGGCTCGGCTTTTCTAAACAGCGGGATAAGTGGATGATCTGGTTTCTTGCTGGGCCGAGAAGGGTCTGGCAGAGGAGCGAAGAGGATGAACCACAAACCCACATCCGGTCGACGTCAGCGCCGCGTGC
>JAQTVS010000107.1 GCA_028706735.1 Thiomonas sp. | reverse complement strand
GCCATTTTTCAGTTCGCCCACCAGGGTTTCGCCCGACAGCGACACCTCGTCAAGCCCGTCCAGTCCGTGCACCACCACCGCGTGCTCGCTGCCCAGGCGCTGCAGCACGCGCACCAGGATGCCCACCAGGTCGGGATGAAACACGCCGAGCAGTTGATTGGGCGCGCCCGCTGGGTTGGTCAGCGGCCCGAGGATGTTGAAAAGCGTGCGCACCCCCAGTTCCTTGCGCACCGGCGCGGCGTGCCTCATGGCGGGATGATGGTTGGGCGCGAACATGAAGCCGATGCCGCATAGCTTCAGGCTTTGCGCCACCTGCACGGGCGTGAGCTGGATGTTGGCGCCCAGCGCCTCAAGCGCGTCTGCCGAGCCGGAGGACGAACTCACGCTGCGCCCGCCGTGCTTGGCCACTTGCGCCCCCGCTGCCGCCGCAACGAACATGCTCGCCGTGGAGATGTTGAAAGTCCGCGCGGAATCGCCCCCCGTCCCGACGATGTCGACCAGGCGCTTTTTATCCGCCACCTCGACCGGCGTGGCGAACTCACGCATCACCATCGCCGACGCGGCGATTTCTCCGATGGTTTCTTTTTTGACTCGCAAGCCGGTGATGATCGCCGCCATCATGACCGGGGACATTTCTCCCGTCATGATGCGGCGCATCAGTGCAATCATCTCGTCGTGAAAGATTTCGCGGTGCTCGATGACGCGCACCAGCGCGTCGTGATTACTGATGGTCATGGAAATGGCCCTCGTTCAACGCCAGAAAGTTCTGCAGCAGCTTGTGGCCATGCTCGGTCTCGATGGATTCGGGGTGGAACTGCACGCCCTCGATGGCGAAATGGCGGTGGCGCACCCCCATGATTTCTCCGTCCTCGGTCTGCGCGCTGATTTCCAGGCAGGCGGGCAGGCTGTTGCGCTCGATGGCCAGCGAGTGATAGCGCACTACGGTGTACGGGCTGGGCAGGTCGGCGAACACGCCAGCGCCATCGTGGGTGATGGGGCTGGTCTTGCCGTGCATGATCTGTTTGGCCCGCACGATCTTGCCGCCAAACGCCGCGCCGATGGCCTGGTGGCCCAGGCACACGCCGAGAATGGGCAGGCGGCCGGCGAAATACTGCAGCACCGGCACGGAAATACCGGCCTCGGCGGGCGAGCGCGGCCCGGGAGAAATGACGATGCGCTCGGGATTGAGCGCGGCGATGGCTTCGAGATCGAGCGCATCGTTGCGCACGGTATGCACGTCCTGGCCGAGTTCGCCGAAATATTGCACCAGGTTGTAGGTAAAGCTGTCGTAGTTGTCGATCATCAGCAGCATGATGGGGCTCCGTAGGTCGTGAAAGAGTAGGGGGATGTGGACGCAGCCCTTGGCGTTCAGCCGTCCAGTCCTTCCTGCACCTGTTCGGCGGCGCGCAGCACGGCGCGTGCCTTCACCTCGGTTTCGCGCCATTCCATCTCGGGCACGGAATCAGCCACGATGCCCGCCGCCGCCTGCACGAACAACTGCCCCTGCTTGACGATGCCGGTGCGTATGGCGATGGCCAGATCCATATCCCCGGCAAAGCTCCAATAGCCCACCGCGCCGCCGTACAGCCCGCGCCGCGTAGGCTCCAGCTCGTCGATCACTTCCATCGCCCGGATTTTGGGCGCGCCCGAGAGCGTGCCCGCCGGAAACGTGGCGCGGAACACGTCCATCGCATCCATGCCCGCGCGCAGCAGGCCATCCACATTGCTGACGATGTGCATCACATGCGAGTAGCGCTCGATGGCAAAGGCCTCGGTCACCTTCACCGACCCGGTCTGGGTGATGCGGCCGATGTCATTGCGCGCCAGGTCGATGAGCATGAGATGCTCTGCGCGCTCCTTCGGGTCCGCCAGCAGTTCGGCCTCATTCGCCGCGTCCAGCTCCGGCGTGGCGCCGCGCGGGCGCGTGCCGGCCAGCGGGCGGATGGTGACTTTCTGCCCCTGCGGCGTGCGCTCCTGCCGCACCAGGATTTCCGGCGACGAGCCGACCACCTGATGGTCGCCGAAGTCGTAGAAATACAGATAGGGCGACGGATTGATCGCCCGCAGCGCGCGGTACAGGCTCAGCGGCGGCTGGGTGTACGCCTTGCGCAGCCGCTGGCCGATCTGCACCTGCATGTAGTCGCCTGCGGCGATGTACTCCTTGGCCACCGCGACGGCGCGCAGATAGTCGGCCTGGTCAAACTCGCGCTCGATCGGCGTGACCGCGCCCGGCGCCAGCGCGGGCGCCTCAACCGGATTGCGCAACTGCGCACGCAGCGCCTCCAGCCGCGCCTGCGCCCGGGCGTAGGCCTGGGGCTGCGCCGGGTCGGCATAGACGATGAGGTGCAGGCGGCCGCTGAGGTTGTCGATCACCGCCAGCTCTTCGGTCAGCAGCAACTGAATATCGGGCAGATCGACCGGGTCGGGCTTGGGGTGCTGTTGCCCCGAGCGCGCCAGCCGCGCCTCGATATAACGCGCCGCGTCATAGCCGAAATAGCCCGCCAGTCCGCCGCAAAAGCGGGGCAGGCCCGCTGGCATGGCCACCTTGAAGCGCTTGTAATAGGCGTCGATGAAATCCAGCGGGTTGTCGCTCGATTGTTCGATCACCGCGCCGTCCAGCAGCACCTCGGTGGCGCCGTGCTTCACCCGCAGTTGGGTGCGCGCGGGCAGTCCGATGAAGGAATACCGCCCGAAGCGCTCGCCGCCCACCACGGATTCGAGCAGAAAGCTGTTGCGCCCCGCCCCGCCGCGCGGCACCAGCTTGAGGTAGAGCGACAGCGGGGTTTCCAGGTCGGCGAGCGCCTGGGTGGTGAGGGCGATGCGGTTGTAGCCCTGCTGGGCCAGTTGGGCAAACTCGTGTTCGGTCATGTTCGACTCCGAAGGGTCGCGGCGGGTGTTGTGGTGAACCCGCAGCAGATCAGCGAACCCGTGCGGCAAACCTGCACCTGGCGCGCACAGCGCTCAGGCCAGCGACGCGCACGCGGCAGTGGCGAGGAGAAAGGCACGGGCGTCCCGCCAGGGCCAAGCCCCCCGGTCCCCAGAACCCGATGCGTGTCGCCGATGAACGAACATGGAATGAATGAATTGCTGCAGAACGATCCGAGTGGGCGAATGTAGCAAATCCGCGCGACCGTCCTGCCCGCCTGGACGGCAGAGCCTCAGGCGCCGAAGTGTTCCGGCATCTGCACCGCGACCACCTCGCCGCGCGCCGTCGCCACGCCCGCCGCGTACACGGTGGATTCCACAGTCACCTTGCGGCCCTTGATTTCCTTCACTCGCCCGCGGATTTCCAGTTCTCCGCCCAGCGGCGTCGGCTTGAGGAAGTCGACATGCAGCGATCCGGTGACAAAGCGGAATGCGGGCAGCGAGTCCATCTCCCGCCCCTCGGCCCGGTACATCGCCGCGGCCGCCGTGCCGGTGCTGTGGCAGTCAATCAGCGACGCGATCAGCCCGCCATACACGAATCCCGGCACCGCCGTGTGGTAAGGCTGGGGGGTGAAACGGGTGACGGTTTCGTCGCCGTCCCAGACCGTCTTGATCTGGTGGCCGTGCGGGTTGTGGCTGCCGCAGCCATAACACTGCGCAAGATTGTCGGGATAAAAATCCTGGAAAGCTTTGGGCATGACATCTCCTTGTGGTTCAGTTCAGTCGGCAAATCATAGGCGCGGCTGCGCACGAATCCGCTTGTCAAAGCCCGGCGTTTTACGAAAAATGAACGACCGTTCGATAACAGGAGACGCCATGCCCCGCACCACTGACCGCCTGCTGCACAAACTCGGCGCCGCTGCCGCGCTGTCCACCGCCCTGGCCTTTGGGTGCTTTGCGCCCAGCGCTCAGGCGCTCACGCTGCACGGGGTGGACATTCCCGCGCAGGTGGAACTCGGCGGCAAAACCCTCACCCTCAACGGCGCGGGAACCCGCTACGTTTTCCTGTTCAAGGTCTACACCGCCGCGCTGTATCTGCCGCAGAAAAGCGCACAGCCGCAAGCGATCTACAACATGGCCGGGCCCAAGGAACTCAAGCTCACCATGCTGCGCGATGTCAGCGGCAAGGAACTGGGCGACAAGCTCAACGAAGGCATCAAAAACAACCTCACCCCGGAGGAATTCAATGCCTTCATCCCAAGCCTTGCCCAGCTTGGCGGCCTGTTTGCACAGAAAAACCAGGTGAAAACAGGCGAAACCGTGACGTTTCGCGACATCCCGAGCAAGGGCTGCACCTTGGTCATTGACGGCGCGGCCACGGGCAGCGTGTTCACCGACCCGCAATTCTTCAACTCCATGCTCAAGATCTGGCTGGGCAAGGACCCTGCGGAAGATCGACTGAAGCGGGCGCTGCTGGGCAATGCATCAGACAGCAATTGACCGGACCACAGCGGGCTTTCGCACAGACTTGCGCGCAGTCATGTTTGGTGACCACTTCGCGCGGCAGTTTCGGTGAAAACCCGAACGTGCAAGAGGTGGGTTCATAAAATAAGATTTGACTGATATTCGACCACCCGAGGAACCACCATGAAAAAAGTCTGGGCCGCCACCGCGATTGCGCTGGCCGCGACCGTGGGCGCCGTCAGCGCCAATGCCGCCATCACAGTAGGCGGCGCGCCCTTGATGCAATCCGCCCCGGCCAACGGCGTGCCACTGTTCATCAACGGCGCGGGCATTGTGAATATGGGCGGAAAAATGGCTGCTGCGGTGTATCTGCCGCAAAACACCACGTCCGCCAGCAGCATCATGACCATGCCCGGATCCAAGTCGATCCGGCTCACTGCCTTGTCCAATATGCAAGCTGAGGGCCTGGCCAATGCACTGGATGCCGGCGTGAAAAAAGGTGTGTCTGCCGCGCAGTATGCGTCGTTCAAGCCGGCGATGGATGCGTTCGCCAAGCAGCTTGCCAGCGTGAAGCAGATTCCCAAGGGCGAAACCGTGGAACTGCTGTTTGAGCCGTCCAACGGCATTGTGCTGATGGGCCCCGGCGCGCACATCATTCCGGGCACGGGCAACGCCGAGTTGTATCAGGCCATTCTGCGCATGCTGCCCGCTAGCGTGCTGTCCAACTCCAACATCCAGAAGCAGAACGTCAGCTAAGTTTCCTCAAGCGCTGTCGCGCAAAAAAGCCGCCGAACCGAAAGGTCACGGCGGCTTTTTTATTCCACCTCGGTGTCGGACGCTGCCTGCGCCCAGCCCCGGGAGCGGCGTCTATTGCGCGAGCAGATCGCCGATGCGGTCGGCAAACCCATCGGCATCCACCGCGCGCACGGGCTCGCCGTGGTTGTAGCCGTAGGTGACGAGGGCCACAGGACAGCCTGCGGCGCGGGCTGCGAGAGCGTCGTTCTGCGAGTCGCCGATCATCAGCACGGAGGCGGTGGGCAGGCCGATCTGCTTGCAGGTTTCGACCAAGGGCATGGGATCAGGCTTTTTGCGCGGGAACGCGTCACCGCCGTTCACCGCGACAAAAAAGTCGAGCAACCCTTTGATTTGCAGCAGTTCGCGCGCGTAGCGGGTGGGCTTGTTGGTGATGCAAGCCAGCGTCAGGCCAGCGTCGCGCAGCGCCGCCAATCCTTCGGGGACGCCAGGGAACGCGTTGGAAAACTGGCCGTTGATCTGGCCGTAGTGCCGCTGATAGACCTCGATCGCCTGCGGATAGCGGGCGTCGGCCGCGGCAGCGTCGAGATGCAGGCGCAGGGTTTGCAGCACCAGATATTCCGAACCTTTGCCGATTCGGGTCTCCACCTGCGGACGCTCGATTGCCGGCATCTCCAGCTCGGCCAGCATGCGGTTGAGGGCGGCGTGGAAGTCGCCCAGGGTGTCGATCATGGTGCCATCGAGATCGATGATGGCCCCGCGCACATCGAAGCCAACGAGTCGCACGGAGGAGAGCATGGCGCGGGCGTCCATTAGACGGCTGCCAGGTTGGCGCGCATCGCGTCGATGACGGCCTTGTAATCGGGCTTGCCGAAAATGGCGCTGCCCGCCACAAAGGTATCGACCCCGGCGGCGGCGGCGGCGGCGATGTTGTCCGGCTTGATGCCGCCGTCAATCTCCAGCAGGATGTCGCGGCCAGTCTGCGCCTTGTAGGCGTCGAGCCTGGCGCGCACCTGCCGAGCCTTGGGCAGCGCGCTTTCAATGAAACTCTGGCCGCCGAAGCCGGGGTTCACGCTCATCAACAGCACCAGATCGACCTTGTCCATGACGTAGTCGAGCACGTCCAGCGAGGTGGCGGGGTTGAACACCAGTCCGGCCTTGGCGCCGCCGTCGCGGATCATTTGCAGGGTGCGATCAACGTGCTTGCTCGCCTCGGGGTGAAAACTCACGATGTCGGCCCCGGCCTTCACGAACATCGCGGCCAGCGCGTCCACCGGCTCGACCATCAGGTGCACGTCGAGTGTGATAGGCGTGCCGTCGGCGCGCTTGCAGTGCGGCCTGATCGCCTCAGCCACCAGCGGGCCGATGGTGAGGTTGGGCACGTAATGGTTGTCCATCACGTCGAAGTGGATGAAATCGGCGCCAGCGTCGATGACATTGCGCACTTCTTCGCCCAGGCGGGCGAAATCGGCCGAGAGAATGCTGGGAGCGATACGGTAGGTTTTCATGGCTGCGCATTTTAAGGGGATGCCCGGCCCATTCGTTGGGGCAACGCCGCAAACTCCGTGATCCGGCGCAATTCCTTCGGCTTTCCCTGCAATGCGCCTCAAGTCCGACAGGCTCCTAGGAGCCTGTCGGACTTGAGAATCGCGGGCTGCAAAAAGGCTGTGCGGCGCCCTGCGGCAACGGCTTTTTGCCCCAGAGCTTGGGCTATGGGGCGGCAAATCCGCCGCCACAGGCCATCCCCACACCCTTTTTTCGCTCTACGCGACTCAAGCCCGACAGGCTCCTAGAATCCGCCGCATGTCGACCTATCAATTCTCCGTCTCCGTCATTCCGCTATACCTTCCAGAGCAGTCCGATCTGGAACAGGGCGTGTATGCCTACAGCTATACCGTCACGGTGATCAACACCGGGCGGATTGCCGCGCAGCTCATTTCGCGCCACTGGATCATCACCGATGCCACGGGCAAGGTGGAGGAGGTGCGCGGACTGGGTGTGGTCGGCCAGCAGCCCTTTCTCAAACCGGGCGAGGCCTTCGAATACACCAGTTGGTCGCATCTGGGCACGCCCACGGGCAGCATGCGCGGCAGCTACTTTTGCGTGGCCGAGGACGGCGAGCGTTTCGAAGCCAATATTCCCGAATTCGCCCTGGTGCAGCCGAGGAGCCTGCACTGATGCGCTTTGCGCGACGCCGCGCGCGCAAAGCCGCAGAGCGCGCCGCCGCCAGTGCGCACGCGCTGCTCGCGGGGGCGGACAGCCAGGCGCCGCCAGTCGAGCAAACCCTCTGGTTGATCGACACGCTGGACTGGCTGCGCCACGGTCCAGCGCCGCAGGCGCTGCGCGAGGGGCTGAACCTGCCCGGGCCCGATCTGCCGCCTGCGCCTGCCGATGCCTGCGTTCCGGCGGAAATCCTCCGCCTTGGCGCGCTGCTCGACCTGCTGGAGCGGCAGCCGACGCGCGGAGCGCAGGTCGCCGCCCTCCTCGCTGGTTTGCTGCGGCACACTGACCCCACCCTGCTTCTTGCGGATTTCGGCTTCAGCACCCGCTCCTCTTTTTTCAGCGAGCTCACCGAACGCCTGGGACGCAAGTTCTTGCCCGCATCGCCCGAGACCCGCGATCTGGCCGTGCTGTTCTCGCTGTTTTTCCCTGATGCACGCGACGCCGTCTGGCTGGATGCGCTGGACGCCCACCTGCTGACCCGCCTGACCACCCTGCTGAATGCGACGCCGCAGGCCGCGGACAAGACAAACGCCGCAGCGCTCTGGCACGCCGCGCTGCTCGATGCGCTGACCTACACCGTCAGCCAGATCCGCGCCACCGGCTTTTCACCCGATCTGCGCACGCGCATGCGCAGCGGCACAGCGCCGGACGGCGATGTCGAAGCGCCATTCAAGCAGTTGTCCGCGCAGCTTGAAGCGGTGCAGACGCATCTTGGACTCACGCCGTCAGCGGACGCGCCGAACCCCTTGCCGCAGTCCCTGGCGCTGTTTCGCGCCGGGCTCGACGCTTGCCGCCAGCAGGCTGATTCGGTCAACGCCCATCTGGAGGAATTCGGCACATCGGTCAGCCTGGTCTATGCCCTGCACGAGCTGCATCAGCGCATCGACCGCGCCGAAGCCCTGCTGAACTGCCTGGTGGGCGACACCCCGGCACGCGACGCCGCCCACCTGTTTTCAGAGTTTGCCCGCCTGAACGCGCAGCGCCGCAGCCTGCGCGCGCTCTGGCGGCACAACACCGCCTTGCTCGCGGAAAAAATGGCCGAGCGCCATGCCGAGTCCGGCGAACACTACATCACCCGAGACCGCCGCGAATACCGCGCCATGCTTTGGGCGGCCATGGGCGGCGGGCTCATCATGGGCTTCACCACCTGGGTGAAGATCGGCATTCTCGGACTGAAGGCCGCGCTGTTCTGGACCGGACTGCTCGCCGGACTGAACTACGCGGCG
>JAQTVS010000106.1:6121-8559 GCA_028706735.1 Thiomonas sp. | reverse complement strand
CAGGTCTGGGGGCGCTCCTGAGAAACTCGCCGGGCCGTCCCAAGAGTTTCTCACCCCCTCGGGGGGCCTGGCGCGTAGCGACAGGTCTGGGGGCGCTCTCAAGAAAACGCCGGGCCGCCCCAAGTTTCCTTGACCCCACGGGGGGCGGGCTGGGCCATCCCCCTCCCGACCTCCCCCACGCCGTGGGGGAGGTGAGATCACTCCCTCCCCGCTCGTGGGGAGGGATGGGGTGGGGAGTGCCGGCCCTGGGGGCGCTCAGGGAGCCTGACGCGCAGCAGCAGGCCTGGGAGCGGTCTTCTCGGTGAGGCGCCGCGTCATGCGCCGCAGGCCGAGCCACTGCTGCGCCCAAAAGCCGTCGCCGTAATCCTCGCCCTGGCCGTCTGGCGCGGGAAGCTGGGCTCGCACCCCGGTGGGCTGCAGCGCGGTGGTGAAGTCGGCAGAGCGAAACAGCACGTCCCACCACGGCAGCAGCACGCCGAAATTGCAGCCATACAGCCGCGCGTTGTTCTGATGGCCGAGCTCGTGGCCGTAGCCCACGGCGTGGTGCAGACGGTGAAACCGCGGACTCACCAGCAGCCGCTCGCCCAGCACGCCGAAGGACAGCCGGGTGTTGGCATGTTGCAGGCTTTGCAGCGCGCCCGAAACCAGCGACAGCGCGACGAACTGGTTGGGCGGCACGCCGATCAACAGCGCCAGCGCGGCGAAGAATGCCGCCATCAGCACATCGTCGAGCACATGGTTGCGGTCGTCCGCCCAGAGGCTGAGCTGGCGCTGGCTGTGGTGCACGGCGTGCAGTTCCCACCACCACTGGATCTGATGCTGAGCGCGGTGATACCAGTAACCAGCAAAGTCGAGCACGACCAAATAAATCAGGAAGCTGATCAGCGGCCGGTCGGTGACGCCGGGCCAGAGTGCGTCGAGGTTGATGTTGTCGATGCCGCGCAGCCGGAACCATTCCTGCAGGCTGTCAAACGCGGGCTGCAGGGTGAAAAACAGCATGAGCTTGATCAGCCCAAGGCGGTTGATGAAGGTGTAGAGCACATCCACCCGCACCACACGGCGGTTGGACCAGACCTCCAGTGGACGCAGCGCCTCCAGCGGACGCAACACGGCGTAGACCACGCCGATCTGCAGCAGCCCAGCGAGAAACCACAGCACGCCGTCATAGGCGAAGTCGTCATCGACCATGAAGTGGAAGTGGTAAAGCACCGGCTGCACCAAGGTGACGAACACCCAGGTCTGCGCCTCGCCGATGAGGAGGCTGGTGGCGTGGCTGATCCAGTCGAGCGGATTGAGCATGGCGGATCGTGGAGGAAGTCAGCGCGTGGCGGCGATGGTCGTGGTCGGCGTCAGGCGCAGCGACGCAGCCTGCTGGCGCGCCAGCGTGGAGAGCGGCGGCAGGTTGTCGTAGAACGGCGCGCGGTTGTAGAAGTAGATGCCATGCGGCGACTTGCCCACGGCAATCACGTCCACCAGTTTGCGCGTGCGCATGTCGATCACGCCCACAGAGCGGGCGAAGCGGAAGGTGACCCAGAGCCAGCGGCGATCGGCGGACAGCTCCATATCGTCCGGTCCGGGACGCAGGCCGGTGATGTCGCCCACCTTGGTGAGCGTCTCCATGTCGAGAATGCTGATGGTGTTGGACACGCGGTTGCTCACCAGAACATGCCGCCCGTCGGCCATGGAGCGGAAGTTGTGCGCCGCCTTGCCGGTGACGATGCGCTTGATGAGGGTGCGGGTGCGCGGGTCGACCGCGACCACGGCGTCGCTGCCGGTGAGAGCGACCAGCAAGGTCTTGTCGCCAGGCGTCAGCCACAGCCCGGCCGGCGTTTCGCCCACTTTCATCGTCCACAGCACGGTCTGCGTGGGCAGGTCGATGGCGGCTACCGAATTGGTTTCCTGCAGGCTGATGTAGACCGTCTTGCTGTCCGCGGTGAACGCCATGTGGCTAGGCAGCGCCTTGAGGGGAATGCGCTTGGCGAGCAGGAACTTGCCCTGGTCGTAGCTGTAAATATCCACCCGGTTCAGGCGCAGGCAGTTCACCACGAACCAGCGGTGATCGGGCGAGAAGCCGATCTGATAGGGATCGGGAATGTTGGCCACGCTGCCGATGGGCTTGCCCGTCTTGGGATCGAGCAGCATCAGATCGCCGCTCACCGCGTTGGCGACGATCAGATCCTGGTTGTTCGGCGTCGCCATGAGGTGATGCGGCTCCTTGCCGGTGGCGAAGCTGCCGATGGGCTGGCGCGTCTCCTGGTTGATCAGGGTGATGCGGGCGTCGCCCGAGTCGAGCACCACCACCACATCGTCCTTGGCCTGCGCTTGGGCGAGGCCGACTTGCGCGAACAAGGCCATGAAAATAATGAGGAATTTACGCATCAGGTCACCAGGAGTTGAAACCGCCGCGACGCTTTTGCGCTGCGTTGCGGCCGCAACTG
>JAQTVS010000106.1:0-6021 GCA_028706735.1 Thiomonas sp. | reverse complement strand
GTTGGCAATAAAAATTTGCGTTGTTGTCACAATCGAGGCGTCAGCAAGGCCATACCCCACGCCGTTATAGTGAATTGACGCACGAATGGAACTCCGCCAACAGGCGGCCTTCCAATGAACAAGGGGCATCACATGCAATCCATTTTTCGTATCAAAACAATATGGCTTGCGCTCGCCGCGGCGGGGCTGCTGGCTCTGCCGGGTCTGGCTCAGGCGCGCGTGCTCTGGAGCATCGGCGTTGGCGTACCGGCTTACTATGGCTCGACCTGGGGCCCAGGCTGGGGGCCCGGTTGGGATTCTGGCTGGGGCGGCGGATGGTACGCGCCGTATCCAGTTTATGGCGGCTGGTCCACATGGAGCCCGCCCGTCGTGGTGGAGCGGCAGCCCGTGGTGGTGCAGACGCTTCCGCCCGGCCCGGCGCCGCAGTCGCTCTGGTACTACTGCCAGAACCCGGCGGGTTATTACCCCTATGTCTCGGTCTGCCCGGGCGGGTGGACGCCGGTGCCCGCCACACCAACTCCGCCGCCGCCTGCCAAGTGATTCACGCTTTCCATCTCCTCTAACGAGCCATCGAGGCCACATCATGCGACTTTCCCGTCCACTTTTTCTGCTCCCCGCAGCCCTCGGCGCCCTGGTGCTGGGCGGCTGCGCCACCGCGCCCCTGGGGCCGACGATCGCAGTCATGCCCGCGCCGGGCATGCCCTTCGAGCAGTTCCAGGCCATTGATGCGAGCTGCCGCCAGTTCGCGCAGCAACAATCGGCGCAGTACCAGACCGGCGCGAGCAATTCCGGCGTGACCTCTGCAGCGCTGGCCACCGGCATTGGCGCCGCGGCCGGGGCGCTGATCGGCGGCAACAGCCAGGGCGCCGGCGTGGGTGCGGGCATCGGCCTGCTTGCTGGCAGCGCTGGCGGCGCGGGGTCCTATGGCGACACCCAAGGCAGCGCACAGCGCGCTTACAACATTGCGTATCAGCAGTGCATGTACTCGCGGGGCGCCCAGGTGCCTGGCTATGCCGCGCCGCGCTACGTGCCGCCGCCTCCGCCCCCGGCCTATCCGGCGCAGCCGTCTTACCAGCAGGCGCCGCAATATCCCCAGCAGCCCGCCCATCCGCAGACCTACCCACCTGCGCAGTAAAGCGACGGTTACGCAAAATCACAATTGGTCACAGGATGGCGGGTGTTGTGACGAATGCGGCGGCTATCATGCC
The DNA here is from genome assembly GCA_028706735.1 of Thiomonas sp. Lineage (GTDB taxonomy): Bacteria > Pseudomonadota > Gammaproteobacteria > Burkholderiales > Burkholderiaceae_C > Thiomonas. Next base: position 4,813 of record JAQTVS010000106.1, on the reverse strand, counting down.
CCGCGACTATGAGCACCTCTGCTGACACCCCGCCTGCGGGTTCCTCCAAACCGCCTGCGGGCGGCGGCAAGCGTCCCAAGCGCGGAGCGAACGCGCGTCCTCTCTGGCTCAAGTTCCTGCTCGGCGCCGTGCTGCTTGGCGTGTCCGGCCTGCTGGTGCTGGTGTTTGCCGTGGTCATGCTCTATCCCCGGCTGCCGGCTCTGAGCGAGTTGACCGACTATCGCCCGGACCTGCCCTTGCGGGTGTATTCGGCAGAGGGCACGCTGATCGGAGAGTTTGGCGTGCAGCGACGTACCGTGGTGCCGTTCGCGCAGATTCCGCTGCAGGTGCGCGAGGCCTTTCTCGCGGCCGAAGACGCGCAGTTCTACGAGCATGGCGCGGTCGATTGGACGGGCGTGCTGCGCGCAGCGCTGGCCGACCTGATGCACGGCTCGGCGGTGCAGGGCGCGTCCACCATCACCATGCAGGTGGCGCGGGACTTCTATCTCAGCCCGCAAAAAACACCGCTGCGCAAGTTCACCGAAGCGCTGATGGCCTACAAGATCGAGCACGAGTTGAGCAAGGACCAGATTCTTGAGCGCTACCTCAATCAGGTTTATCTCGGCCAGCGGGCCTACGGCGTGGCCGCGGCGGCGCAGGTGTATTACGGCAAACCGCTCGACCAGCTCACGCTGGCGCAGATTGCGGTGCTGGCCGGCTTGCCCAAGGCGCCGTCGGCGTTCAATCCGCAAACCAATATCAAGGCTGCGCTCATTCGCCAGCATTATGTGCTCGGCCGCATGCTGGCGCTGGGCGACATCCCCAAGGCGGAGTATGACCACGCCATGCAGGCGCCGCTGGATGTGGTGTCTGGTCAGGGCCTGCTGCGCTACAAAGTCGACGCCGACTACGCCGCCGAGCAGGTGCGCCAAATCATGGTGGCCCGCTATGGCGAGTCGGCCTACACCGATGGCTACAAGGTCTACACCTCCCTGCAGGACCGCGACCAGGCCGCCGCGGTGAACGCGGTGCGCAGCGGGGTGCTGGCCTACGACCAGCGCCACGGCTGGCGCGGCCCGCAGGCGCAGATCGACCTGCCGCCGCACGATGCCGACGCCCTGGGCGTGGCGACCAAGGCGCTCAAACCTTACGACGCGGCCGGCAGCCTGCATCCCGCCGTGGTGCTGCACGCCAGCCCCAAGCTGGTCGAGGCCGTGATGGAGTCGGGCAATACGGTGGAACTCAGCGGCGATGCGCTCAAGTTCGCCGCCACGGGCCTGTCGCCCAAGGCCACGGCCAAGCAGCGCATCGACCGCGGCGCCGTGGTCTGGCTGCAAAAGCTGGCCAAGGGCTGGCGCATCGCACAGATGCCCGACGTCCAGTCGGCGCTGGTGTCGGTCGATCCGCATGACGGCGCGGTGCGCGCCTGGGTGGGTGGCTTTGACTACAACCACGAGAAATTCGACCATGTGAACCAGGCCTTCCGCCAGCCGGGATCGAGCTTCAAGCCCTTCATCTATTCCGCAGCCATCGACGAGGGGTTGGCGCCGACCACCGTCATTGACGATTCGCCCATCACCATCAATCCCGGCCCCGGCCAGCCGCTGTGGACGCCGCACAACTACGACAACGAACAGCTCGGCGCCATTCCCGCCACGCTGGCGCTGGCGCATTCCGACAATGTCTGCGCGGTCAAGGTGGTGCTGGCGGTGGGCATCCCCTATGCGCGCCAGTTCGCCTCGCGCTTTGGCCTGCCGCTCGACCAGATTCCGCCCTATCCCACCATGGTGCTGGGCGCAGGCAGCTTCACCCCGCTGCAGATGGCCACGGCCTACGCGGTGTTCGCCAACGGCGGCTCGCTGGTCGAGCCCTACCTGATCAAGCGCATCGTCGATGCCCACGGCGCCGAGATCTATGCGCACAAGCCGGTGATCGCCGGGCAGAACGCGCCGCGCATCATCAGCGCGGCCAATGCCTTCCTCAGCAACCAGCTCATGCAGGCGGTCATCCAGCATGGCACTGGCGCAGCGGCGCTGTCGCTCGGCCGAACTGATCTGGCGGGCAAGACCGGCACCTCGCAAAATTTCCACGACGCCTGGTTCGACGGCTTCAACCCCGATCTGGTCGCCATCACCTGGATGGGCTACAACACCCAGCGCGATCTGTACCGCGGCGAGCAGGGCGCCAAGGCCGCACTGCCGATCTGGATGGACTATATGCGCGTGGCGCTGGCCGGCAAACCCGACGTGCCCTGGCCCGTGCCGCCGGGCATCATCACCGCGCAGGTCAACCCGGCCACCGGCTTTGCCTCCAGCGCGTCCAGCGCCGTCACCGGCTACTTCCTGCAGAACTTCCCGCCGCTGGCGATCGACGCTCAATTGCCGCTGTCGGCCTCCTCGTCGCCGCAGGCTGCGGGCGGCATCACCACCGGCAGCGGCGGCATGCTGGTCGGGCCGGGCGGCGTGGCGGTGGGCACGTCCACGGTCAGCGTGCGCGGCCAGGGACCGGGAACGCATCCGGCGGCCATCGCCCAACCCGTGCCGCAGCAGCCCGCGCTGTCCCCCGGCGCCATTCTCCCCAGCCTGGGCGCGAATCAGTAAGCGGAGCGTGCCGTCCGGCCGCCCCGGCGCTTTCTACAATGGCGCCTTCTTCAAGGCCGATTCCATGCGCACCTTTCAAGACATCATCCTCACCCTGCAAGCCTACTGGGCCAACCAGGGCTGCGCCGTCCTGCAGCCCTATGACATGGAAGTGGGCGCAGGCACCAGCCATACCGCCACCTTTCTGCGCGCCATCGGCCCCGAGCCGTGGCGCGCCGCCTATGTGCAGCCCAGCCGCCGCCCCAAGGACGGCCGCTACGGCGACAACCCCAATCGCCTGCAGCACTACTACCAGTTCCAGGTGGTGCTCAAACCCGCGCCTGGCAATATTCTGGAACTGTATCTCGGCAGCCTGGAGGCGCTGGGTTTCGACCTGAAGCGCAACGACATCCGCTTTGTCGAAGACGACTGGGAGAACCCCACGCTGGGCGCCTGGGGCCTGGGCTGGGAAGTCTGGCTCAACGGCATGGAAGTGACCCAGTTCACCTACTTCCAGCAGGTTGGCGGCATCGATTGCAAGCCGCTTACCGGCGAGATCACCTACGGCCTGGAGCGCCTGGCCATGTACCTGCAAGGCGTGCAGAGCGTGTACGACCTGGTGTGGACCGAAACCGAGGTCGCGGGAAGGAAAACTGCGCTCAAGTATGGCGACGTGTTCCACCAAAACGAAGTCGAGCAGAGCACCTACAACTTTGAGCACAGCGATGTGGACTTTCTGCTCCACGCCTTCGCCGCGCATGAAAAGCAGGCCAAGGCGCTGATGGCCGCGCAACTCGCGTTGCCCGCTTATGAACAGGTGCTCAAGGCCGCGCACAGCTTCAACCTGCTCGACGCGCGCGGCGCCATCTCAGTGACCGAGCGCGCCGCCTACATTGGCCGCATCCGCAACCTGGCGCGCGGCGTGGCGCAGGAATACCTGAGCAGCCGCGAACGCCTGGGCTTTCCGCTCGCGCCCAAGGACTGGGCCGACGAGGTGGTCGCGCAACTGGCACAGAGAAAGGCCGCTTGAGGCGCGCGGCCCCCGCGCCGCCTGCGCTGATCCCTATTGCGCTGATCCCTTTTGCGCTGCCCTTGCAGACCGCAGCCGCCCAGGTTTCCACACACAGCACCATGACCATTTCCACTCTGCTTGTCGAACTCCTCACCGAAGAACTCCCGCCCAAGGCTCTGCCGCTGCTGGGCCGCGCCTTCGCCGACGGCTTGGCCGAGCGCCTCAAGGCGCAGGGGCTGGCCAACGCTGACGCCGCCGTCACCCGCTACGCCAGTCCGCGCAGACTGGCCGCGCACATCACCGGCGTGGCGTCCAGGGCGGCAGACCGCGCCGCGGCGCAAAAACTCATGCCCGCAGCCGTCGGGCTGGACGCCAGCGGCGCGCCCACGCCCGCGCTGCTGAAAAAACTCGCCAGCCTGGGGTTGGATGCAACCGCCGCCGCGCAACTGCGGCGCGAGGGCGACGGCAAGGCCGAGACCCTGTTCATTGACACCGTGGTTGCGGGCGTTGCCCTGGCCGAGGGCCTGCAGGCCGCGTTGCACGACACTCTGGCCAAACTGCCCATCCCCAAAGTCATGGCCTACCAGTTGGCTGACGGCTGGAGCACGGTGAAGTTCGTCCGTCCGGCGCACGGCCTGGTGGCGCTGCATGGCGCCGACGTGGTGCCGGTGCAGGCGCTGGGCCTGACGGCGGGGCGCGAAACGCATGGGCATCGCTTCGAGGCGCAGGTCGATCCCATCGTCCTGCGCGACGCCGACAGCTACGCCGACCAACTGCGCGACGAAGGCGCGGTGATCGCCAGCTTCGATACGCGCCGCGCCGAGATTGCGGCGCAGTCGCAGGCCGCAGCGCGACATGCCGGGCCGGGCCTGCACCCCATCGACGATGCCGCGCTGCTGGATGAAGTGGCCGCCCTGGTCGAGCGCCCGAATGTGCTGCTGTGCCAGTTCGATCCCGCCTTTCTCGCGGTACCGCAGGAATGCCTCATCCTCACGATGAAGGCCAACCAGAAATACTTTCCCCTGCTCGACGCGGCGGGCAAGCTCACCCACCGTTTCCTGGTCGTCAGCAATATCTCGCCGGCCGATCCCAGCGCGGTCATCGAAGGCAACGAGCGTGTGGTGCGACCGCGCCTGGCCGATGCGCAATTCTTCTTCGAGCAAGACCGCAAGAAGCGCCTCGAAGACCGCGTGCCCGGCCTCGACAAAGTGGTCTATCACGCCAAGCTGGGCTCGCAGGGCGA
>JAQTVS010000105.1 GCA_028706735.1 Thiomonas sp. | reverse complement strand
TCACCGATAACGTCGCCCTGCTGCCCATGCTGGCTGGGCGGCCCAACGCCGAGGCGCGCTCCCGCGCGCTGGAACTGCTCACCGCGCTCGACGTGCAACACCGCGCCAAGGCCATGCCGGCGCAGCTTTCGGGCGGCGAACAGCAGCGCGTGTCCATCGCCCGCGGACTGGTCAACCATCCGCCGGTGATCCTGGCCGACGAGCCCACCGCGCCGCTGGACAGTGTCCGCGCGCTGGCCGTCATCCGCATCCTGGGCGACATGGCCCAGCGCTATCAGACGGCGATCATCGTCGTCACCCACGACGAAAAGATCATTCCGACCTTCAAGCGCATCTATCACATCCGCGACGGAGTGACCCACGAGGAAGTCGGCGAAGGACGCGGTTTTGAATGAACGGAACCGACCATGAAAATCCTGCCTGCCGATGTGCGCCCCTACCAGCGCACGCCCGAGTTCAATGCCGCCACCATCCACCACGGTCGGCCGCCCAATCCCCGTGTCCCCCTTTGGGGGTGCTGAGCGCGTGTTGCGTACTTGCAGGCTGCGCCGCCTGGCCTGATTTCAAGCGGCCCGCCGCGTCCGCTGTGGCGACCTTCACCGCAGCGCCGCTTCCGGCGCAGACCGCCTCATCGCCTGGCGCCTTCGGCACACCACAGTGCTTCAACACCGCACAGCCTGTTGCGGCGAACTGCGCTACGCCCTGTATAACGCGGGCGGCGGCGTGAGCTGCAACCTGGACCTCTCCGGCGATAGCCGCCGCACGCCAGCAACGGCTTCACATCACCTGCAAACACGAGGTTCTCGGCGTAGCTGCCGCCGCAGACCGGGCCGCGCTGCAAACCCAGATGGAGCAGACCCGCGCCAGCATCGCACCGCTGCGCAATGGCTCCGACCAGGCTGCGCGCCTGTTGGCTTTGCTCAGCGGCCAGCCTGTTCAGCAGCGGTTCATTGATTTGGGGGCAGACCGGGCAACTCGCGCAGCCGCTGTTCAAACCCGGGCTGACGGCCGAAGCAGGGGCTGCGGAGGCCGGCTTTGACGCCGCCACCGCAAACTACCACGAAATGGTGCTGCAGAGTCTGCGCCAAATGGCCAACGTCCTGCGCGCACTCGACCACGACGCCCAGGCGCAGCAAACACGCATCGGCCTGAGGCGGTGCAGGCCGCACGCCTGACCGACACCGCCCTGCGCTATCACAGGCGCTGGGCAGCGGCTTGCACAGGCAAGCGGCGCTTACTTCTTCCCCGGCTTGATGTCGGCGAAGTACATCGCAATCTGGTCGATGTCGGAATTGCTCAGCGGCTTGGCCATGGCACCCATGATGGCATTGGGCCGCGTGCCATCTCGAAACTCGCGCAGGGTCTGCACCAGATAGTCCTTGTTCTGCCCGGCCAGATTGGGATAGTTCGGAAGAATGGCGTGGCCGTCCACGCCGTGACAGGAAAAGCACAGGCCGAATTTCGCGTTCAGCGCCGCATTGGGGGCGGCCTGCGCCAGGGTTGCGGTTGCGCTCAGCAACAAGCCGGCGGCAAGCAAAGAAGCAGTTTTCAGTGGAGACATGATGCGGGACATTCAGAAAGAAGTGGCATGCGCGCTGGCCGAAACGGCGCAGCGCGCGGCATGGAAGGCATCAGGCGATATTGCGTACATAGGCCCATACGCCAATGGCGAAGAACACGATCAGCCAGGTGAAGTTGATCCAGATGGCGGTATCGCCCAGCCGAGACACGGTGCGGTCAGCGGTATAGAGTCCTTTGACCTTGCCGGCCTTCCACAGCATGGTGGAGTAAAACGCCACGAGCGAACCGCCCACCGCCACGAAGGTGGCAAAGAACCAGACCACCGCGCCCCATTCATAGTGCGGCTTGGAATTCAGGTTGTAGTGAAACGGCGCCAGATAGGCCACGCGCAACGCCTCGCGGTCTACAGAGACGATCAGCGCCATCAAGGCATAGAACGCCATGGCCGAATACGCCTGCAGCGCCGAGCCGCCCACCGGAACCTGCCGCGCATACAGCGCCACGCCCACGATCAGCAACAGGGTCAGCCAGAACAGCGGCTGGGTGAACACCTCCATATATGACGGCAGGCCATAGGCCCACAGCAGGCCGGTGATGAGTTGGAGCGCCACGCCCCAGTAGGCGGTCTTCACGCCCAGGCGATGCGCGAGGTCGAGATAATCGGCAGGAAAGTCGTCACGCGCCCGGAAATAGCGGGCGTAACCGAGAAGGAACACGCCCGTCATGGTCAGCGACATGACGATGAAAAACGCAAAGCGCGGAAACTCGAAGGCGTGAATGCCCATGCCGTTCATCACCGGCACGCCATGCGGCGCGTACCACTGCATCCACTTCTGCGGAAACAGCCCCTGATACGACAGCACATGCATGATGAAGCCGTCGAAAATCAGCAGGGACAGCGCGCCTGTGGCCCACCACACCGTGGTGTCCGGCGCCTTGGCGGCATGCGACACGTCGTGGTTCTTGAAATAGAACACGAACCACATGGTGTAGCCAATGCCCAGGGTGAAGATGAAAAAAATCACCCAGAAGGCGGACAGCACATTGCTGGTGTACCAGGATGGGTCATAGATCGTCTGGGTGAACAGCAGCGGCGCCACACCCAGCACGATGGCCATGGACACAGCCACCTTGGCCACCCCTGTCATGGCCACCGACAGCCGCGCCCATGCGGGTTGATGGCGGCGCATGAAGGCGATGATGGCCAGCAGGCCGGAGCCCAGCGACAGGTTGACGAAGGCGACGTGGAACGACCATGTCAGCACATTGAGATACTGGAAAATCCATGCAGGCGCAGGCAGACCGGCCGGGTCCTGCAAGGCGCTCAGCATGGCGGAAACGGAAGCGTTATCCATGATGTCAGTCCTTTGCTTTGTTGGGTTGCACGCCAGCGGCCTGCGCCACGGCGGTACGCAGCGGCGCGGCGGCGGGCGCTGCGCGTGCGATCAGATGGCCTTCGGCGTCCACCGTGCCTGCATTCACCGCGGCAAGGAAGGTGGCAAGCGCTTTTTGCTCGTCGGCAGGCAGGTCGATCTTGGGCATATAGGGCACAGAACCATGCGCCAGCGGGCCGGCAAGGAAGCCCTGAATCATGGCCACGTCGGTCGTGCCCTGCAGCAGCTTGGGCAGCGGGCGCAGCGGGCCGTCCTTGTTGATCGAGTGGCAGTTGGCGCAGGACATCACCGCCAGCAGCCGTCCGGCCTCCATCTGGTTCTGCGGAGTGATGACGCGCAGATCAGCCGGCACGAAAGCCGCCGTCTTGAGCAGCCCCTCCTTGGCGATGATGGGCACCTCGTCCTTGATATCCAGCCCCGGCACGTCGCGCCCGATGATCTGGTTGGAGTACATGTACTGCCCCACCACCCAGGGTTTGCGCAGGCTTTCACGCGTGCGCTCTTCCGGCCAGATTCCTGCGACCAGCAGGATGACCACCATGGCCGCAGCCAGGGGCACGCGCACCGCTTGCGGCTTGAGATAAATCCAGAGCAGATAGGCGCCAATCAGCAGTGACGTGGCCATCAGCGGTACGAAGGTGGTGACGCGGAAATCCACATAGCCGAACCAATGCGGCATCCGGTCCTTGAGAATGACCAGGGCGTTGGGTGGCAGCGTGGCGACGTACCACATGAACGATAACGCCCCGCCCACCAAACCAGTGAGGCCGAGCTTGGCCACGGTCTGACCGACGTCGCGCCGCAGCGGATCCCCCTTGGGAATGGCGGCGACGATGATGCTGCCCACCACCGCAGCCGAGGTGAGCATCAGGAAACCCCGATCGGCGAGCTGCGCGGCAAAGTTCAGGTTGTAGAACGCATCGAACACCGAGCCAGTGAGATACCAGCGGTCGCTGCCCGGCCACATCATGAAGGACAGAATGCCCACGATCAGCACCAAGGTCGCAATGGAACTGACCACAAAGGTCCAGGTGATCTTGAGGTGGGTTTTCGGATCAATCTTGCCGATGGTGTACACCAGCGCGTACACCCCGATCACCTCCACGGTGAAGAAAATCCACTCCGTCGCCCAAACCCACACAAAATTGTGGATCAGCGCGGAAATGCCGCGCGGGCTGGCCACAGTGACCGAATACCAGATTCCAGGTCCAGTAACCGAGCCCCAAATGTAGGAAAACACCAGAAGGAACATGCCGTACTTCTTGATGTACTGCATGATCTCCGGCTTGTTTTCACGAACCGACCGGCTTTCCAGCATGGCAAACAACACGGCGGCGCCAACCGAGGTGTTGGACGCCAGCACATGAATCGTGCCGATGATGCCCATCACCCAGGCCGTGCCGATTTGGGGCACATACCACGTTGGGTAAATGCCAATTAACTCAGACATACAAACTCCTTCAAGCAATGTGTCGACGGTGGATCACGGTCTTGATGCCGTTGCCCGTCAGGCCTCTATCCGTACATCAGTATTCACTGATATAGATCAGGGAACAAGATGACAAAACGCCGCTGGGAAAACCCTGAATGCCGCTAGCTCCTCTGTGCGGGGTGTGCGCAATAGGAACATTGCGTGTGGCCAAAGCGAGCACGCCTTACGTCAAATAATCAGGCAGTTGCAAGCCTAAGACCGTTTGCCTGCGGCGCCTCGTCGCACCAAAACGGGCACTTGACCTATATCAATTCAGCCATTGACTGCTGAACCTAGCCCCGATGGACTGTTCCCTTAGGGCGACATGTTTAGCGTCACAACGGCCACCTGCGACATGTAGCCGCACAAAAGATGCCATTACTTTGAATCAAAAGATGATTTGTCACATCTGATTACATTTATGCGTCTTGCTGGTGCGGATGGCGCCGGCTCAACCCTTGGAGATTGCCATGCGTTTGTTCGCTCACACGACCCCTCTCAAGCACGCCGCGCTGATTGCTGCGCTGGTGTCTGGTTTCGCCGCTCCCGCGCAGTTCGCCCGCGCCGAGAGTCCTGCCTACAACCTGGGCGAGCCGGTCATCGCGCTGGTGCCGGTCATCAAGCAACACGAAAAAGCCCTCAAGCTCGACGCAGCGCAGCAAGAACAATTCGCCCAATGGCTCAAAACCGCCCCGGCGATGCGCAAGACAGCGGAAGACAAACTCGCCAATACCCGCCTGCAGTTGCGTGACGCGCTGATGAACGGCATGGGAGACACCCCCGAGCGTCAGGCCATGATCCAGGACATCGGCAAGCAGGAAGCCGCGCTGGTGGCCATGCGCGCGGGCTGCGTGGACAAAATGCACGCGCTGCTGGGCGCAGAGAAGTTCAAGGAAGTGGTCGCGTTGTACAAGGCCACGCTGCACAAGGGCCACGCGGCCAAGTAAACCCGGCCTGCTCCAAGAGTGTGTGAACAAATCCGCCATGCCCGCTCATCACACCCTCAAGCGCCCGCAGGGCCGGGCACTCCCCACCCCATCCCTCCCCATGAGCGGGGAGGGAGTGATCTCGCCTCCCCCACGGCGTGGGGGAGGTCGGGACGGGGATGGCCCAGCCCGCCCCCCGTGGGGGTCAAGGACACTTGGGGCGGCCCGGCGTTTTCTCAGGAGCCCAAGCGTGCCGCGCGCTGGGCTCAGTGCAGGGCCTTGTAGAGCATGTGGGCGAGTTCGCGAGAGATGCCGTCCACCGTCATCAATTCGTCTTCGCTCGCGGCTTCCACCCCGCGAATCCCGCCAAACCGCGCCAGCAGACTGGCACGCCGCTTGGGGCCGATGCCCGGAATGTCCTCCAGCCGCGAACCGCCGGTGCGCACCTTGGCGCGCGCGGCGCGCATGCCGGTAATGGCGAAGCGGTGCGCCTCGTCACGGATCTGCGCCACCAGCATGAGCGCCGCGCTGTCGGCCGGCAATGTGAGCTTGGGGCGGCCATCGGCAAACACCAGTTCTTCCAGCCCCACCTTGCGGCCCTCGCCTTTTTCCACGCCGACGATCACGCTCAGATCCAGGCCGAGCTCGGTGAACACCTCGCGCGCCATCGCCACCTGCCCGCGTCCGCCATCCACTAGAACAAGATCCGGCAGGCGTGCGATGTCCGCTTTGCGCGCATCCCCCTCAGCCTGTGCCGCGTCCTTCGCCGCGGGGTCTTGCATCTGCGCCTCGGCCACGCGTTTGTAGCGCCGGGTGAGCACCTGGCGCATGGCCGCGTAATCATCGCCAGGCGTGATGTCGTTGATGCGAAAGCGCCGGTATTGCGCCGGTTGCATGGCATGCTCGGCGTACACCACGCAGGATGCCTGCGTCGCCTCGCCCGCTGTGTGGCTGATGTCGAAACACTCCATCCGCAGGCTTTCGGCCTGGACCGCGTCCAGCCCCAACGCCTGGGCCAGCGCGGCTGTGCGCTCACGTTGCGAACCTTCTTCAGCGAGGAGTCGCGCCAAGGCGATTTGCGCGCCTTTTTGCGCCATGTCCAGCCATTCGCGTCGCTGCCCGCGAGGCTGCATGACCTGCTGCATGCGATGCCCGGCATGCTCGCCCAATGCGTCGAGCAGGTCCGGGTCAATCGGCTCCGCGCAGACCAGCACCGGCGGCGGCGCCATTTGGATGTAGTGCTGGGCGACGAAGGCGTGCAACACGCTTTGCACCGCACTGCGAGTGGCTGGCTCCTGGGCTTCAACGACCTCGGACGCTTCCTCGACCTCCAGCGCCGCCTGCACCTGGCTGGGAAAGTACGCGCGATCCCCCAGATGCCGCCCGCCGCGCACCATGGCCAGATTGACGCAGGCACGCCCGCCTTTGAGCGCCACGGCCAGAATGTCCACATCCTGCGTGCTGCCGACTTCCATGCTCTGCTGCTGCAACACGCCAGAGAGCGCGGCAATCTGGTCGCGCAACACGGCCGCTTCTTCGAAACGCTGCGCTTCAGAAAGCGACTGCATCTGCAACTGCAGATCGCCCAGCACCACGCTGTGATCGCCGCGCAGGAAGCGCACCGCGTGCTCGATGTCGCGTGCGTAGTCCTCACGGCTGATTTTGCCCACACATGGCGCGGTGCAGCGGTGGATCTGATGCAACAGGCAGGGGCGGCTGCGGTTGGCAAACACCGTGTCCTCGCAGGTGCGCAATTGAAACACCTTCTGCAGCACCGCGATGCTCTCCTTCACCGACCAGGCATTCGGGTAGGGACCGAAATACTGTTGCCTGCGATCGGTGGCGCCGCGGTAATACGCCACACGCGGGAACGCATGCGCCGTGGTGATCTGCAGATACGGATAGGACTTGTCGTCCCGGAACAGAATGTTGTAGCGCGGGTGTTGCGTCTTGATCAGATTGTTTTCGAGCAGCAGCGCCTCGGCCTCGGTGCGGGTGACCGTGGTGTCGAGCCGAACGATGCGCGACACCATCAGGCCGATGCGGGTGCCGCCATGATCCTTCTGAAAATAACTCGACACCCGTTTGCGCAGGTCGCGCGCCTTGCCCACATACAGCAAGACGCCATCGGCAGCGAAATAGCGATACACCCCGGGCAGATGCGGCAAGGCCGCGACCTGCGCAAGCAGTTCGGCACTGTGCGCGGAGGAGGAAGAAGAATCAGAACCCATGGCGATCAGGGCACCAGTTGCACGGCCCGCTCGAACACCGCGCGGAACATCGGCGCGGTCAGCCGCCCGGTGTTCTGGTTGTAGCGGCTGCAGTGGTAGCTGTCGATCAAGGTATACGCACCCAGCCGATGTTCCGCCGCATGCGCAAACCGCGCGGCGGAAGCCTTCTGCGCCAAGGCCATCAGCACCGCGTCATGCGCCACCTTGCCCAGGGCGACAATGACCTGCAGCCGGGGCATGCTGGCAATCTCCGCCGCGATGAAGCGGTTGCAGGTGCGAATTTCCGCAGGCAGGGGCTTGTTGTCTGGCGGCAGGCATTTCACCGCATTGCTGATGCGGCAGCCGTGCAGTTTCAGGCCGTCACCCGCGCGAACGCTGGAAGGATGATCGCTGATGCGAACCGGCTCTGGGCGCGAGGCCAGACCCAGTTCGGTGAGCGTGCCATACAGCAAAGGCCCGGCGCCGTCGCCGGTGAACGGACGGCCCGACGCGTTGGCCCCCTTCAGCCCCGGCGCCAGACCCGCGATCAGCAACGGCGCGTCCAGCGGGCCAAACGGCGGCACCGGCAGGCAGGCAAAGTCTGGATGCTCCTGTTTGACTTGATGTAAAAATGCCGCAAGACGCGGACACAAACGACAATGCGCGTCATAAAAAAATTTGGAGGTCGGTGCGTCGTCACCCGGCATATTCATGAAAGTCCAACATCGGTGGGATTTGTTTTGCCACGTCGTCGACAACCTCGGCGACATTGGCGTGACCTGGCGGCTGGCCAGGCAACTCGTGGCCGAACATCAGCAGCAGGTGCGATTATTCCTGGACGACTTCAAGGCGTTTTCCCATCTCTGCCCCCAGGTGCAGTTGCGCGCCGCAGAACAGACCATCGCCGGAGTGCAGATTGTGCCTTGGGCGCGGCAACTCCAGGCCACGCCGGGCGACGTGGTGATCGAGATGTTCGGCTGCCGCCTCTCCGACACATTCATCGCCCAGATCGGCAAAGCGCCGAGCAGGCCGGTCTGGCTCAACCTGGAACACCTCAGCGCCGAAGCCCTGGTGGATCTGCATCACCTCAAGCCCTCGCCGCAAAGCGGCGGCGTCCAGA
>JAQTVS010000104.1 GCA_028706735.1 Thiomonas sp. | reverse complement strand
GGTGATGTCCACGATCTGGATCATGCGGTCGTAGGCCATGCGGGTGGGGCCGATGACGCCGAGAGTGCCGACCACCTTGCCGTCCGCGGCGTAGGGGGCGGTGATGACGGAGAGTTCCTCGAACGGCACGGCCTCGCTCTCGCCGCCGATGTAGATGCGCACGCCGTCTGCCTTGGCCGAGGCGTCCATCAGCTTGAGCAGTTGGGCTTTTTGCTCGAACAGATCGAACAGTTGCCGCAGTTTGTCGATATTGCCGGTCAGATCGCCCATGCCCAGAAGTTGCTGCTGCCCGGCGATGACCACCTGATCTTGCGTCTGGCTCAGCGCCTGGCTGCCCGCTTGCACCCCGGCCTGCATGAGGGCGACGAGTTCGCTGCGGAGGTGCTCCACCTCGCTGCCGAGCTTTTGCGCCACCTGCTCGAAACTCAAGCCCGAAAAATGGGTGTTGAGGTAATTGGTGGCGGTGTTGAGTTCGCTCTGGCTGAGGGCGTGCGGCCAGTGCAGCATGCGGTTCTGCACGTCGCCTTCGGGGCTGACGATGATGAGCAGGATGCGATGCTCGCTCAGGCGCAGAAATTCGATATGCCGGAACGCGCCGCTGCGCTGCGGCGCCAGCACCACGCCGACGAACTGCGACAGGCTGGACATGAGCTGCGCTGCGCGCGCCATGACTTGCTGCGGCGGCGCGGTGTTGATGTGCTGCTGGAGAGTGTGCTGGAGCAGGTCGGCCTGGGTCTGCGGGTGCGCGGTGAGCATGGCGTCCACAAACACCCGGTAACCGCGCGGGGTGGGAATGCGTCCGGCGGAGGTGTGCGGGCTGGCGATCAGCCCCATGTCCTCCAGATCGGCCATGACGTTGCGAATGGTGGCGGCAGACAGTTCCAGCCCGGATGCCTTTGAAAGCGTGCGTGAACCCACCGGCTGGCCGTCGGCGATGTAGTGTTCGATCAGGGTTTTGAGCAGCAGGCGGGAGCGTTCGTCCATGCGGCGATTTTAGAGACGCAGGGCCCGTCTGCGGGGACAGCGGGCCGCAATCATGCGGCTGTGCTGTAATTTGCCGCTGCGGCTGTTTTTTTCCGCCGCGCACTTCTTTCAAAACCCATGTCCCGTACCGTGTTCCAGCAGGTCTTGCTGATCGGCAAATATCAGGCGCCGCAGGCGCAGCGTCTGCTGGGTGAAATTGCCGCGCGCCTGAGCCGCGCCGGGGTGGAGGTGTGCGTGGGCGAACTCACCGCGCAGCACACCGAGCTGCCGTATCCCGTGATGCGCAGCAGCGATCTGGCCGAGCGCACGGCGCTTGGCGGCTGGGCCGCCGTGGTGCTTGGCGGCGATGGCACCATGCTGGGCGCAGCCCGGCGGCTGGCGCCTTTGAACGTGCCGCTGGTGGGCATCAACGCGGGGCGGCTGGGCTTCATGACCGACATCGCCGACACCGCCTGGGAAGAGGCGATCGACGGCCTGGTGGCGGGCGCGTTCGAGCGTGAGGAGCGCGCCATGCTCAGCGGCGCAGTGGAGCGGGCGGGGCAGGCCATTTTCAACGCCATCGCGGTGAACGATGTGGTGGTCAACCGCAACGGCGCTTCGGGGCTGGTGGAGCTGAAGGTGGAGGTGGACGGCCGCTTCATGTATGTGCAGCGCGCCGACGGCCTGATTGTCGCCACGCCCACGGGGTCCACCGCCTATGCTCTGTCGGCTTATGGACCGATTCTCTACCCCAGCGTGGACGGCGTGGTGCTGGTGCCGATCGCGCCGCATACCCTGTCGAACCGGCCCATCGTGCTGCCGGGCGGGGCGGACATCGTGATCGAGGTCGTCACGCCGCGCGATGTGAGCGTGAACTTCGACATGCAGAGCTACGCCGAGCTGATTGGCGGCGACCGCATCCGTATCAGCCAGGCGCCGTACCGCTGCGTGTTCCTGCATCCGCCGGGGTGGAGCTACTTCTCCACGCTGCGCAAAAAGCTGCACTGGCATGAAATTCCCGATGAGGCTTGAAACAAGCTGAGCCATGCTGCTGCATCTTCATCTGCGCGACTTTGTCATCGTCCCCGAACTCGACGTCGATCTGAGCCGGGGCTTCACCGTGCTCACCGGCGAGACGGGTGCTGGCAAGTCCATCCTGATCGACGCGCTCAAGCTCGCCCTGGGCGAGCGCGCCGACAGCGGCGTGGTGCGCACCGGAGCGCCGCGTGCGGAAATCAGCGCCGAGTTCAGCCTGAGCCCGCAACTGGTGGCGTGGCTGGACGCGCAGGGCTTCGCGGCAGAGGGCGACAGCGTGCTGCTGCGCCGGGTGATCGACGCGCAGGGCAAGTCGCGCGGATTTGTCAACGGCAGCCCGGCCACCGCCGCGCAGCTCAAGGCGGCGGGCGAAATGCTGGTGGATATTCACGGCCAGCATGCCGATCAGGGCTTGGTGCGGCGCGAGGTCGTCTCCAGTCTGCTCGACGCCTACGCCAGCGCGCAGAGCGAGGCGCTGGCGGTGGCGCAGGCCTGGACGCTGTGGCGCACGGCGCAGCAGGCGCTGTTGCAGGCGCGGCAAGATGCGGGCGCGCTGGCCGAGGAGCGCGAGCGCCTGCAATGGCAGTGCGAGGAACTGGATCGCTTGCATCCCGCCGAGGGTGAATGGGCCACGCTGGAGGGCGAACACAAGCGACTGGCGCATGTCAGCAGCCTGCTTGAAGACTTTGCCCTGGCGCAAGGCGCGCTCGACGGCGAGGACGTGAGTGCGCTGTCGCTGCTGGCGCAGGCGCAGCAGGCGCTGGAGCGCGCAGCGCAGGTGGACGGCAGCCTGCAGCCGCTGGCGCTGCAACTCGAATCGGCGCACACCAGCCTGCGCGACCTCAGCCACGACCTGCACCGGCTGGCCGAGCGCACCGAAGCCGACCCGCAGCGTCTGGCCGAACTCGACGCGCGGCTGGCCGGCTGGATGAGTCTGGCGCGCAAACACCGCGTGCCGCCCGCTGAGCTGCCGCGGATCCACGGCGCGTTGCGCGACAAGCTGGACCTGCTCGACCGCAGCGCCGATCTGCCCGCGCTGGAACAGGCGGAACAGGCCGCGCAAACAGCGCTGCAACAGGCCGCGGCCAAACTCAGCGCCCGGCGGCGCAAGGCGGCGCAGCAACTCGCCAAGGCGGTGCAGGCGGCCATGCAGGAACTCGGCATGCCCGGTGGACGTTTCGCCGTGGCGCTCACCCCGCTGGACGCGGTGGGCGCGCGCGGCGCCGAAGCCGTGGAACTGCAAGTGGCGGCGCACCCCGGCGCCGAACTGCGCGCGCTGGGCAAGGTGGCCAGCGGCGGCGAGCTGTCGCGCATCGCCCTGGCCGTCGCGGTGACCACCAGCGCTCTGCAAGATACCGACACCCTGATTTTCGACGAGGTGGATGCAGGCATCGGCGGCGCCGTGGCGCAGACCGTGGGACGCCTGCTGCGCAAACTGGGCGGCGACCGGCAGGTGCTCGCGGTCACGCATCTGGCGCAGGTGGCGGCCTGCGCGCAGCAGCATTTCGCGGTGCGCAAGCTCAGCAGCGGCAAGCAGACCGCCAGCCTGCTCGACGCGCTGGAGCTGTCACAACGACAGAGCGAGATCGCCCGTATGCTGGGCGGCAATGCGCAGTCCAGTGCTGCGCTGGAACATGCACGCGAATTGCTCGCGGCGTGCGAAGCCTTTGAATCGCCGTCCACGGAGCCGCAATGAACCTGCCTGAATCCCACGCCACACCGCCCCCCGCAGACCCGCGTTCCACCCGCCAGCTCGTGCTCATCTCCGGGTTGTCGGGCTCGGGTAAATCGGTGGCGTTGGCCGCGCTCGAAGATTCCGGCTATTACTGCGTGGACAATCTGCCGCCGCAGCTCATCACCCCGCTGGTGGAGCAGACCCGTGCGTCCGGCCAGTTGCGCGTCGCGGTGGCGGTGGACGCGCGCAGCGCCGAGTCACTGGCCGATGTGCCGGGCCTGCTCAACGACCTGCGCGCCTGTTGCGAGGTGCATGCCATCTATCTCGACTGCGCCACCGATACCCTGGTGCAGCGGTTCTCCGAAACCCGCCGCCGCCATCCGCTGACCAGCCGCATCACCGCGCTGCAGGCGGGCAACCCCGCCGCCGCGCGCGGTGATGGCTATGCCAATGCGCTGACCGAAGCCATCGAGCTGGAGCGCGAACTGTTGCACCCCGTGGCGGAGATCGGCCTGCACATCGATACCAGCCAGATGAAAGCGTCCCAGCTGCGCGACTGGATCAAGCAGACCGTGCGGGTGCAGGCTTCGCAGATGGTGGTGCTGTTCGAGTCGTTTGCGTTCAAGCGCGGCGTGCCGCTCGATGCCGACTATGTGTTTGACGTGCGCATGCTGCCCAACCCGCACTACGACCCGGTGCTCCGGCCCCTCACCGGGCGTGACGCGCCGGTCGCCGACTTTCTGCTGCGCCAGCCCGAGGTGCTGCAGATGCAGGCCGACATCGCCGGGTTCCTGAAACGCTGGCTGCCCAAACTGGCGGCGGATCATCGCAGCTATGTGGGCGTGGCCATCGGCTGCACCGGCGGGCAGCACCGCTCCGTGTTTCTGAGCGAGCAGCTCAGCCGCGCGTTCAGCGCACAGTACACCGTGCTGCTGCGTCACCGCGAGCTCGACGCTTCCGGCGCCAGGGAGCAGTGACCCGCATCGGCCGCCGGGCCATTGCCCAGCGCGAGCGGCGGCGGTTCGGCAAATCGGTCGTGCGGCGTGCTGGAGCGCCAGTCCAGCATCAACAGCGCGAGCACGGCGGTCCAGAACAGGGCGATCAGCCAGGGAAATTTGCGGTGCATCGTGCGGCCTTTCAATCCGGCAGGCCTAAACCGTGGCGCAGCCGCACGCCGAGCAGGCTGCCGCCAAAGGCGCAGGCGAACCACACCCAGCCGTGCAGGCTGCCGGTGGCAATGCCGGAGAAATACGCGCCCACATTGCAGCCGAACGCCAGCCGCGAGCTATAGCCCAGCAGCAGCCCCGCAAGAATTGACGCCGGCCATTGCCGAGCTGGCAACTTCACTGCCGGGCTGGGGTTTCCTCTCCAGCTTGCGGCGATGAGTGCGCCCAGCAGCAGACCCAGATCGGTGACGCTGGTGTTGTCCGCCAACACCGTGGCGTGCAACTGCGCCTGCTGCGCGGGCAGTCCCCAGAAGGCGTTGTGGCTCAGGTCGATTCCGAGCGCCTGCACGATCTTCGCGCCCCACAGGCCCAGGCCGTACACAATGCCCCAGGGCTGCCCCGCCACCACCAGGTTCGCTGCGGCCAACAGACCCAGGCCGATGGCCGCCCACCACACGGCAGACCCGTTCCAGCGCGACGGCCCCGGCCCGCGCCAGCGCCAGAGTGCGGCCGCCAGCAGCGCCAGTGCGCCGAGCTGCGCGGCCAGCGTCCACCCCGCGCCGAGTACATGCACCAGATTGACCGGCGGCAGCGCGCCCAGCGCCAGCCAGGCCGGGAGTTGCGCCGCGCCCAAAAAACTGCCGAACACGAAGGCGGGCAGCACGGCCAGGCTGACCGGGTGGCCCAGCCCGGCCTTGTACAGCGTGCCCGAGCCGCAGCCGTCCGCCACCTGCATGGCGGCGCCGAATACGAAAGCGCCGACCAGCAGGCTGATGGACAGCGGGCCGTCCGCGCCGTCCAGCTCGGGGTGCGCCGCCAGCAGCGGCACGCTGATCAGCATGGCCACCGCGATGCCGACAAACTGCGCCCACAGTCCCTTCGGGTCGCGCCGCGTGATCCACACCCGCCACCCGGTGGTGAAGCCGAACGCCGTCGCTGCGAGCAGCACGCCGTAGCCCAGGCCGATCAGCCACAGCAGTCCCTGCCGCCAGCCGACCAGCCAGGTGATGGCGGCAAAACCGGCCAGGGCGGCGGTGAGGCACACGCTGGCGCCGAAGCGCCGCAGACCTTGCCGTGGCGCCGTGGCGGCGGAGTGCGGCAGGAATGGAGTCAGAGCGCTTGCCATGTCTGTTCCATTTGCTGCCAGAGTTGCTGCAGGCGGGTGGGCACATGCGCCATGGGCGCACCGGCGCGCGACCAGTCCACCATCGAGCCGGGATAGAGCGCCACATGCGGGCGGTGCAGCACTTCAGACAGG
The DNA here is from genome assembly GCA_028706735.1 of Thiomonas sp. GTDB lineage: Bacteria > Pseudomonadota > Gammaproteobacteria > Burkholderiales > Burkholderiaceae_C > Thiomonas. The sequence continues at coordinate 2,578 of JAQTVS010000104.1, read as the reverse complement.
ACAAACCAGTTGGTCGCCGCCCAATGCCCGGTATTGCAGAACGACACGGTCTGGCGTGCGCCGGGCTGCGGCGGCAGCGTGCGTGCGATTTGCTGCAGCACGGCCGCATCGGGCAGCGCGCCGCCGCCGTGCGCGAACCAGCGGGCGTAGTCAAAGTCCAGCGCGCCGGGCAGGGTGCCAGGCCGGGCTGCGGCCGGGGCTTTTTCGCGTCCCGCATAGAAGGCCTCTGGACGGGCGTCAAGCAGCAGGACGGCTGGCGAATTCAGGTCAGTCTCGACTGTTGCGCGGGTGGCGAGAACCGCGCTGTCGAGTTGCGGGGTGAATGGGCGGGGCGTCACCGCCGTGGGTTGGCGCGTCAGCGGCAGGGCCGCAGCGCGCCAAGCGGCCATGCCGCCGTTGAGGATGGCGAGCCGCTTGAATCCCAGCCACTTCAGCGTCCAGTACACCCGCGCAGGTGCGCCGAAGTCGCTGGCATCATCCCCGGCAGCCACAATGACCACGGGCGTTTCGGCGCGCAGGCCCAGACGCTGCGCCAGCGCGGTGAATTGCGCCAGGGACAACAGCGCGCCGGGATTGCTTGCAGGCCCGCGCCAGTCGGCATAGGGCGCAGGGATGGCGCCGGGCAGGTGCGCAGCGTCCGGCTCGGCGGCGTTGTCGCGAATATCCACGATCTGCACCGGGCCGCGCCAGGCGGCCAGCGCCGGGGCCGAGACCAGCGGGCCGAATGCAGACGGCGGCTGCGCCAGTGGCGCGGCGCTCACGCCCTGCTGCAGCGCCCAGGCGGCGAGCAGCCAGAACAGCGCGCAGGTGCGCCACAGGCGTTGCCAGCGGCCGGGCCGGGCAGGCGTGGGAGGCGCGCTGGTGGAGGACAGGGTGGGCAGGCCCGGCGCTGCCGATGGACGGGGTTGAGCGGCGTGTTTCATAGGGCGTCATTCTGGGAAACACCCACCTGAAAGGGAACGACAGAGTTGTCATGCCCATCCAACCGTGCGGAATAAGGGGCTGCTGCAGGTGGCTGCGGCGCGGTGCGGCATGGGTGTCCGGTGCGGGAAAACCAGAGTTTTCTGACAGACTTCTCCATCGGCCGAGTGTTACGCTTTATATTTGTAAAGTTTCCGCTCCCGCAAACAAAATGCTTTGTGCTCAGAGGTCATCGTGACGGCTCCCGCGTCTTCCGTCTCCCCCAGCGTGGCCTGGATCGAACAGTTGCCCGCGTCCGTGGCCATGTTGGTGGGCGATACCGTGCGCTATGCCAACGCGGCGGCGCTGCGGCTGTTGCGGGCGGAACAGGCGGGCGATGTGGTGGGCAAGTCGGTGGAGGCGTTCATTCATCCCCTCGATCTGCACCGGGCGCTGGCCCGCCTGCGCCACGCCGAGAGCGGCGGCATCAACCCGGTGACGGAAATCCGCGCCTACGCCTGCACCGGCGCGCCGCTGATGCTGGCCATGAGCAGCGCCATTGTGGTGGTGGACGATGAACGGGCGGTGCTGGCGACCTTTCTCGACATGACTGAGCGCGCCGCCATGGAGCAGCGCCTGCGCCAGACCGACGAAGACTTCCAGCGCATGATGAACACCATGCAGGACGTGTTCTATCGCACCGATGCGCAGGGCATCACCCGCTACGTCTGCCCGGCGGTGAAGAATGTGCTGGGTTACACGGCCGAAGAAATCATCGGCCTTCCCGCGGCGGCGTTCTATCCCGACCTCAGCGAGCGCGACGCCCTGGTGGCCGAAATCAGGAAGCATGGCGCCGTGCATGATTTTCCGGGCCGCATGCGGCGCAAGGACGGGGTGATCATCGACATTTCCATCAGCACCCAGGCGCTGCGCGACGAGCGTGGCAACTACGCCGGGGTGGAGGGCATCTGGCGCGACATCACCGAGCGCAAGGCGCTGGAGCGCAGGCTCGAACACCTGGCGACCTGCGACAGCCTGACCGACATCCACAACCGGCGCAGCATCCTCACCCTTCTGGAGCAACTCCTGCAACGCCGGGCGCCGCTGTCGGTGCTGCTGCTCGATCTCGATTTTTTCAAGCAGGTCAACGACCGCTTCGGCCATGCCGGAGGCGACTGCGTGCTGCAATGCTTCGCCCGCATCATTCGCCAGGAAAAACGCAGCCGCGACTATTTCGGGCGGCTTGGCGGCGAGGAATTTCTGCTGATTCTCGACGGCGCCGACGCGGCCGAGGCGCTGCAGATCGCCGAGCGCTTGCGCGCCTGTGTGAGCGCACAGCCCATCGCCCTGCGCGACGAACAGACCGTGGCGCTGACTGTCAGCATCGGCCTGACGCAGGCATGCCCTGACGACCACAGCGCCAGCGACCTGCTGCTGCGCGCCGACCACGCGCTGTATCGCGCCAAGCAAGAGGGACGCAACCGCGTGTGCGGCGGATAGCCCAGAGAGCCACACGCAGCCGGGCGTTCGGGTGGGCAAGAAACACGCCGGGCCGCCCCAAGTGTTTCGTCGCCCCCTGGGGGGAGAGCCGCGTGCAACGCGGCGTTCGGGGGGGGGTAAGAAACACGCCGGGCCGCCCCCAGTGGTTCGCCGCCCCCTGGGGGGAGAGCCGCGTGCA
>JAQTVS010000103.1 GCA_028706735.1 Thiomonas sp. | reverse complement strand
CATCAACCCCTTGGTCTGCGAAGGCTGCGGCGACTGCTCCGATCAGAGCAACTGCCTGTCGGTCGAGCCGCTGGAGACCGAGTTTGGCCGCAAGCGCACCATCAACCAGAGCAGTTGCAACAAGGACTTCTCCTGCCTCAAGGGCTTCTGCCCCAGCTTTGTCACGGTGGAAGGCGGCGCCCTGCGCAAACCCAAGCCACAGCCGGGGGCGGATCTGTCGGCCCTGCCAGAACTGCCCCTGCCCAATGTGCCCGATGCGGTGCGCGACGACGCGGCGGGCGGCGGCAGCTACGGCATCGTCGTCGCGGGCGTCGGCGGCACCGGAGTCATCACCATCGGCCAGTTGCTCGGCATGGCCGCGCACATCGAAGGCAAGGGCGTGGTCACGCAGGATGCCGCCGGGCTGGCGCAGAAGGGCGGCGCGACCTGGAGCCATGTGCTCATCGCCAATGACCCGGAGCAGATCGTCACCACCCGGGTGGGCACCGCCGAGGCCGAACTCATCCTCGGCTGCGACCCCATCGTCACCGCGGACCGCGAAACTCTGGCGCGCGTGCGCGAAGGCCGCACCCACATCGCGCTCGACACCCACAGCACGCCCACAGCCGCGTTCGTCCACAACCCCGATTGGCAGTTCCCCGATGCCGCCTGCCACCAGGCCATTGAACAGGCCGCGGGCGCCGGCAGGGTGGCGGGATTCGACTGCGTGCGCGCAGCCGAGAAGTTGCTGGGCGACGCCATCTACGCCAACCCCATGCTGCTCGGCTTCGCTTGGCAGAAGGGCTGGGTGCCGCTGGGCCATGCCGCACTGATGCGCGCCATCGAGCTCAACGCGGTGCAGGTGGAGAAGAACAAGGCAGCGTTCGAGTGGGGCCGCCACGCCGCGCACGACCCGCAGAGCATCGCCGCGCTGAGTGCCGCGGAGCAAGTCATTCAGTTGGTCAAACGGCCAAGTCTGAACGAGGTCATCCAGCGCCGCGTGGAGTTCCTCACCGCCTATCAGAACGCCGCCTATGCGCAGCAGTACGCGGCTTTCGTCGCCCGGGTGCGCGAGGCCGAAGCCCCGCTCAAATCCACCGCGCTGACTGAAGCCGTGGCGCGCAATCTGTTCAAGCTCATGGCCTACAAGGACGAGTACGAAGTCGCCCGGCTGCAGTCCGACCCGGCGTTCGCCAAGCAGCTGCAACAGCAGTTCGAAGGCGATTTCAAACGCCATTACTACCTAGCGCCGCCACTGTGGAGCAAGCGCAATGCCCAGGGCGAACTCGTCAAGCGCGAGTTCGGTGCGTGGATGGGGACGGCGTTCCGGCTGCTCGCGCCGCTCAAGGTGCTGCGCGGCACCGCACTCGACCTGTTCGGCCACACGGCAGAGCGCAAGCAGGAACGCGCACTCATTCAACAGTACCGCGAGACGATTGCCGAATTGCTGCGCGGTCTCGACGCCAGCAGCCCGCCCGAGCGCCTGCAGCTCGCCGCGCAGATCGCCCGCCTGCCCGACGGCATCCGCGGCTACGGCCACGTCAGGCAGCGTCATCTAGAGCAGGAGCTGCCGCAGTGGGAGGATCTGATGCGGCAGTGGCGGCAGCCGACGGTGAGCGTCTCGCCGCCGGGGGCTCAGACCGTGCCAGAGACCGTGGCTTGACGTAGGTGACGTCGTTCCGGCCGAGTTTGTTGAAACGGCATAATTCGCGCCATTCAACTCAGATTGTTCATTAGGACACGGGATGATGGCGAGGCGGGTTGGGGATGGATTTGGCCCTGCGTGACAAGCCCATAGCCATCGCTATGGGCGCGAAGCGCGGGGGCAAAGACGCCCCAAACTGACCGCCAGCGCCCGTGTAGGGACGAAGTCCCGCCTAATGGACAATCTGGGTTTTAGGGAGGGCGCATCATGCTCTGGAAAAGCGGCAGACGCAGCGACAACATCGAAGACCAGCGGGCTTCCGGCCCGCGGCCCAGCGGGCGGGGCGGTCTCGTGGGCGGCGGCATCGGCGCCATCGTGCTGGCGCTGGTGGCGCTGTATTTCGGCGTCGATCGGAGCGTGGTGCTGGCCGACACCGAAGACACCTGGGGGGCGCTTTTCCAGCAGGCGGGTCGGCAGTATGTCGATCCCAAGCTGGTGCTGTTTTCCGGCGCGGTGCAGTCGGCCTGCGGCTACGCGCAGGCAGCCACCGGGCCGTTCTACTGCCCGGCGGACCAGAAGCTGTATCTCGATACCCAATTTTTCCAGGAGTTGCAGCAACGCCTCGGCGCGAAGGGCGACTTTGCCGAGGCGTATGTGATCGCGCATGAAGTCGGCCACCATGTGCAGAATCTGCTGGGCGTGGAGGGCAAGGTGCGCGACGCCATGCAGCGCAGCAGCCCTGCTCGCGCCAACGCCCTGCTGGTGGGGCTGGAACTGCAGGCCGATTGCTACGCCGGGGTTTGGGCCTACCACGCGCAGAACGAGCGCAAGGTGCTGGAGCCAGGCGATGTGGAAGAGGTCATCAATGCGGCCGAGGCCGTGGGCGACGACCGGCTGCAAAAGCAGGCGCAGGGCGATGTGGTGCCCGATTCATTCACCCACGGCACCTCGGCGCAACGCGCGCGCTGGTTCCAGACCGGCTTCGCCAGCGGGCGGACGCAGGTCTGTGACACTTTCAACGCGTCGCAGCTCTAAGCCATGCCCGTGACTTGGATGACGGCCATCGGCGCCGCGCTGCCCTACATCGAATCGGTGGCCAAGCTCGCGTTGCCGGTCTTCAAACAACGCAAGTCAGACAAAGAGGCGGCTGATTCGCTGCAAAAGCAGATCGAGGAATTGCAGACTGCCGTGACCCACAACGCCGAACATGTGCGGGCGCTGGCGCAGCAACTGCAGACCACGGTCTCTGCGCTGGAGCAGGCCGGCGTGCAGCTCGCACAGGCGCAGCGGCGGCAGCAGCGCTGGGCCGTGCTCGCGCTGGCTCTGGGCGCAGTGGCTTTGCTGCTGGCACTGGTGGCGCTGCTGCGCTGAAAGGGTGTGGACAGTCCGCCATGCCCACGCATCGCACCCAAATCGCCCCAATCGGCGTTGCGCCTGGATTGGAACCCTTTGGGCGCGCCGCGCGGCCACGCCGGATTCATTCACACCCTGTGAGCGCCCCCAGGGCCGGGCACTCCCCACCCCATCCCTCCCCACGAGCGGGGAGGGAGTGATCTCACCTCCCCCACGGCGTGGGGGAGGTCGGGAGGGGGAGGGCCCAGCCCGCCCCCCGTGGGGATCAAGGAAACTTGGGGCGGCCCGGCGTTTCCTTGAGAGCGCCCCCAGACCTGCCGCGTTCGCGTCAGGCCCCCCGAGGGGGATGAGAAAACTTGGGGCGGCCCTGCGTTTTCTCATGCACGTTCCCGGGGCGCGTCACACCCCCCTCCGGCGGCCACGCGACCTGATTGCGCTCAACCGCGGAGATCAGCCCGGAAGGCAATGCGTCTGTCCGGGAGCGATGCAGGCGCCGGCCTCGATCTGCACCGTGGCATGCTCGATGCCCAGCACGTCATGCAGGCGATGATGGACTGCGCGCAAGGTCGCCTCCGGTTCGGCCTGGGCCGCGAGGCGAACATGCAAAGTCACCACCGGTTCGGCGCCGTCGAGTGACCAGACATGCACATGGTGGGCTCCCGCCACACCCGGCACGTCGGCCAAGGCCTCGCGCACCTGGCTTGCGCTCAGGCCCGGAGGCGCGCCTTCGAGCAGCACATGCGCGCTGTCGCGGGTGAGATGCCAGCCCGAGCGCAGGATGAGCGCCGACACCAGCAGCGACAGCAGCGGGTCGGCCACCGTCCAGTTGAACCCCAGAATCAGACCCGCCGCCAGCATGGCCGCCGCCGAACCCAGCAAGTCGGACAGCACATGCAGCCGCGCCCCTCGTTCATTCAGCGACTCGCCGCCCGTCAGCGCGAATAGCGCCCCCAGATTGGCCAGGCCGCCCAGTGCGGCGATGACCAGCATCCAGCCGCCCTGCACCGCCTCTGGCTGCCACAGACGGTGCAGGGCCTCCACGATCAGCCCCACGGTCAACAGCAGCAGCACCAGTCCGTTGACGAAGGCCGCCAGTGTCTGCCAGCGGCCGTTGCCATAGGTCAGCCGCGCACTCGGCGGGCGGGCGCTGAGGCGGATGGCTACAAGCGCCAGCAGCAGCGCGGCGCTGTCCGCCGCCATATGCACCGCGTCGGACAACAGCGCCAGCGAGTTCACCCACCAGCCGCCGATCGCCTCGATGACAGTGAAAATCAGCAGCACGGCCAAAGCCCACCCCAGCCGGTGCGCGCTGGCGCCGCGGGCATGGTCGTGACCGTGATGCCCTGCGGGGTGTGCGTGCCCGCGATCACGATGAGGCGCGTGATCGTGCGCCGCGTGCGTATGGTCATGTTCCTGCATTCACACTCCCCAAACAACCGGTGTCTGCGCCTCCTGGCAACGCTTGAGCATCTGGATGAATGGCCAGGACCGCTGCTTCAGGCCGATGGGTTGCGCCGCCGAAACGACCTGCCCGTCCGCGGTGGCCGATTCCATCGCCGCGTTGCGCGCCTGCTCTTCTTCGTCCACGGCAGCCTCCAGTGCGGCAATGGCCGCCGGCATTTCGGACGGCTCGATGATGCCTTGCGGGCCCGCCGACTTGCCGATGATGGACAGAATGCGTTCGGCCGGGCCGACGTTCATGAACAAATCGCTATCGGCCTTGGATTGAAATTTGTAGATCATGGGGGACTCCTTTCAGGGGAGACGTCAGTGCGCCGTCTCTCAGGCGCATTGTGCCCACCCAAGTTGTGCAATGCCATGCGGATGTCCACGAGCTGAAGTCGTTTGCCCGCGCTGCGGCGCAACAAAAAAACAGAAAAAACACCCGTCAATATGAAAAATCAATACACACGGACATGCTGCGGCGTTTTGTCACAGCACGGTGCCGCGAATGGACAACACCCAAGCCTAGGGAATTCCCGGATATTGCTCCAAATCAAAAAAATGAGATACATGGAAGCCTATCCTTGCTCCGCGTTCTTCGCCGCGTGGGTGTCAGTCAAGCGCCCGATGCTGCGCAAGACCAACGGATCGACACAACAGGAGCGCCAAAATGATCGACACCCTCGTCGTGGACTTATCGCGGTGGCAATTTGCCTCAACCGCGCTATACCACTTCCTTTTCGTCCCCCTCACTCTAGGCATCAGCTTCATGATCGCCGCCATGGAGACGGTTTACGTCACCACCGGCAAAACGATCTACCGCGACATGACCCAGTTTTGGGGCAAGCTGTTTCTCATCAACTTCGCCCTGGGCGTGGCCACCGGCCTGACCATGGAGTTCGAGTTCGGCACCAACTGGTCGTTCTATTCCAGTTTCGTCGGTGACATTTTCGGCGCTCCGCTGGCGATTGAAGGGCTGATGGCCTTCTTCATGGAATCCACCATGATCGGCATGATGATCTTTGGCTGGAAACGCCTGTCCAAGGGCCAGCACTTGCTGGTCACGTATCTGGTGGCCATCGGCTCCAATCTCTCCGCCCTCTGGATTCTGGTGGCCAACGGCTTCATGCAAGACCCGCAAGGCGCCGCCTTCAACCCGGTGACCATGCGCATGGAACTCACCAATTTTGGCGCGCTGATTTTCAGTCCGGACGCGCAGGCCAAGTTCGTGCATACCAGCATTGCCGGGTATGTCACCGCGGCGGTGTTTGTCGCCGGCGTGAGCGCCTGGTACATGGCGCGCAACCGCCATATGGATCTTGCGCGCCGCTCATTCCGCATGGCGGCCCTGTTCGGCGTGCTCTCCACCGCTGGCGTCATCACGCTGGGCGATGCACTGGGCTTCGTCGGTGCGCATGCGCAGCCGTCCAAGCTCGCCGCCATGGAAGCCATGTGGCAGACAGATGAAGCGCCCGCGCCCTTCAATGTGGTGGCCTGGCCGTCGCAGAGCGAGCAAAAGAACGTCTGGTCCATCCAGGTGCCTTATGTGCTCACGCCGCTGTTGACTCACACCCTCACCAAGGTTGTTCCCGGCATCGACCAAATCGAAGCCGACGCAACGCAGCGCATCAAGAACGGCATTCCGGCAGTGGAGGCGCTCAAACTCTTGAGCAAGAACCCCAACGACGCCACCGCCATGGCCCAATTCCGCGCGCATGAAAAAGATCTGGGCTACGGCTTCCTCGTGACCCGCTACGCGCCGGATCAGGACGTGTCCAAAGCAACCGATGCAGATATCGCCAAGGCGGCGAAAGACACCATCCCTGAAGTCTCGGTGATTTTCTGGACCTTCCGCATCATGGTGGGCCTGGGCCTGCTGATGCTGGCTTACTTCGTCTACGCCGCCATGCTCACCATCAGCGGAAAACTTGAGCACCCGAAAAACCGCTGGTTCCTCAAGTTCGCCCCCTGGATGATTCCCGTGCCCTTCCTCGCCTGCGAAATGGGCTGGATCGTCGCGGAAGTCGGCCGTCAGCCCTGGACCGTGTTCGGCATGCTGCCCACCTGGATGTCCGCGTCCAGCCACAGCGTGGGTTACATGATCTTCTCGCTGGTGGGCTTTGTGTCGCTCTACTCCATCTTCATCGCGGTCGAGATGTACCTGATGGTGCGCGCGATCAAGCAAGGCCCGGAAGAGCACGGTTCGCCGTCCGCTCCCGGCCTCCCCCAAAACCGCAAACCCCAGCCCTCGTTCGGCGGTGGTTTCGCCCCCAACCCGGCCGCTCCGATGAGCGCCCATAAGGAGTAATCAATCATGGACTTGTATCTCATCCTTCAAGTCTTGTGGTGGGTCCTGCTCGGCGTGCTGTTCGTCGGGCTGGGCACCATGGTCGGCATGGACATGGGCGTAGGCACGTTGCTGCGCTTCATCGGCAAAACTGATACCGAGCGCCGCTCCATGCTCAATGCCATCGGCCCCCACTGGGACGGCAATCAGGTGTGGTTCATCCTCGGCGGCGGCGCGATCTTCGCGGCCTATCCGCTGATCTACGCCACTTCGTTCTCTGGCCTGTATGTGGTCATTTTGCTGCTGCTGTGGAGCATGATCGTGCGCCCGCTGGGGTTTGAGTACCGCAGCAAGATCGCCTCGCCGGGCTGGCGCAATGCCTGGGACTGGACGCTGCTGCTCAGCGGCGCGCTGCCGATGATCATTTTCGGCGCCGCCATGGGCAATATGTTGATGGGCGTGCCTTTCCACTTCGAGTGGAACCTGCGCTCCATCTACACCGGCAGCTTCATCTTCCTGTTCAACCCGTTCTCGGTGCTGGCCGGTCTGCTGTCGCTCTCTTTGTCGGTCTACATGGGCGCCGTGATGATGATGGGTCGCGCGCCCGACCCGGTCGCGGGCCGCGCCCGCACTGCGGCGGGCTATGCCGCTCTGGCCGCCATTGTGCTGTTCGCTGTTCTTGGCGTCTGGGTCAGCATGGTCAACGGCTACAAGATCGTGAGCTTCCCCGGAGCCGGCGTGCCGCAAACTCCGCTGCAGCAAACGGTCGAATTGGCGCCCGGTGGCTGGCTGTCCAACTACAAGTCCTACCCCATCCTCTGGGCGGTTCCCCTGCTCGGGTTTGCCGGCTTGCTTCTCGGCTGGATGAGCGTGCGCAGCAACAAGCACACGCTGGCTTGGTGGCTGGGCGCCGTGTCGTGGATCGGTGTCATCGGCACCATTGGCGTCGCCATGTTCCCCTTCCTCATGCCCTCGAGCTCCAACCCCTCGCAAAGCCTGACCCTCTGGAATTCCATCTCCAGTGAAACCACGCTGCTGTGGATGACCGGCTGGACCGTGGTGTTCGTTCCTCTCATCTTCTGGTATACCGGCTGGGCGTTCTATGTCATGCGCGGCAGGGTCGATCCGAAGGAAGTCGAAGCCGACCCCCACGCCTATTGAGCAAGGACATCATCATGAAAAACTTCCTTTATTTCGTGCTCTTCATGACGATCGCGCTGATTGCGATCGTCATCGGCGTGATCATCGGCGACTATGCATCCTGGTACTTCGCCTGGGTCGTGGGGACTGCCATGATCGTGCTGGTTTCGGCGGCTTCCGGTGCGTTCTTTGATGCGCAGGAAGATGATCGCCGCAACGGCGGCGCAACCCATGGCGGGCATTGAACCGTTACCCGGCTGAAGGCCCTTGCTGCGCTGCGAGGGCTTGCCTCAGGGCCAGGGCAACCTGGCCCTTTTTCGTGGAGCGCCCCTCATGAAAAAGTTCTTTTCTCTTACGCTGTTCTTTCTCGTCGGCGCCGCGGTGATCGGCTTAGGCATCCTCGTGGGCAGCAATGCCTCGTGGTACTTCGCATGGATTTTCGGCACCGTCTTCTTTGTCCTGCTTCTGGCAGGCGCGATCATGTGGTTCGACCACCTTGATGAACCAAGGCCCTCTGAACCGGAACGGCCGGTTTGATTTTTGGTCATTCCTCAAAAATCCTCAGAGCCCGCATGAACACTGGGCTCGCCGGCACTGTCCATTGGCAGGGCTGGCCACGCGCATGCATTGACTGCGCATCCCGGCGCGATGTGACCAGCGACCGCGAAGGCACGACGCGGTCAGGCTGGCTCAGCGAAGAGGACGGACGAGACCCTGGCGATTCTTGATGAACTCAAAGCCAGCGCGGGATGAAAATCGCAGCGTTTGCGCATAGCCGATCAGAGGGTCGAGGCTGTTGGGGAATCGGGTTTTCGCCCCAGTGGACTGGTCAGAACACAGCCTGCGCTCCAAAAGGGGCGCGGGCTTGTACCAACAAAAACGGTTTTTTTCTGATTTAGAACGGAATGTCGTCGTCCATATCGCTGAAGTCGCTCGCAG
>JAQTVS010000102.1 GCA_028706735.1 Thiomonas sp. | reverse complement strand
CAATGCGCGGCGCAGGCCTGCACGATGGCCGGGCTGTCGCATGCGACGACCACGCCCTGCGCCCCGCTGCGCTGAACGCGCTGCGCCACGCGCACCACCATGGGCGCGCCGCCGATATCAGCCAGGGGTTTGCCGGGCAGGCGGGTCGAACCCAGCCGCGCCGGAATCAGCACCCAGAACGGCGGGACGGCACTCACGCTGCGGCGTCTGCATTGCATGCCCGCGCGGCAGCGGGTGCTTCGGGTGAGGGGGCGGGCAGAGTCATGTCGCGCGCCAGATCGACCAGCATGAGCGGTATTCCGTCCCGCACCGGGTAGGCCAGTTTGTCACGCGGACAGATGAGTTCCTGCGCCTCGCGGTCAAACTGCAGTGAGCCCTTGCAAATCGGGCAGACGAGCAAATCAAGAAGTCGGATGTCCACGCGCAATCTCCAGTCTGTGGTGTAGCCAGGGCAGCAGATCGTCGGGCAGTTCAAGCCGCAATCCGACAACCCAGAGACGCTCGCGCAGGGCGGGCGACAAATGCGCCGATTTTATGGCGTCTTTTTCCGTGATCAAAACGGGACTGCTGTGAGGAAACGCGGCGAAGCTTGCGTCGGACAGGGGCTGATGATCTCCCGCCGCCACACCGTCCACCTGCAGGCCGGCAGCGCGCAGCATGGAAAAAAATTGCCCCGGATGCCCGATGCCCGCCAGCGCCCCCAGCGGCCTGCCGGAAAAACGCAGCGCAGACTCTGCGGGGGCAAGCCGCTCGCCGCCAATCAGTTTGGTGAAATCTCCAAGCGAGCGCACCAGCGCAAAATAGCGCTCTCCTGAGCCGATCTTCTCCAGCGCCTCCACCGGGCCGAGTGTGGCGTCGCGTTTTCGTGCAGGCGACTCGCGCAAGGGCCCGGCCGGCAGCAGCAGGCCATTGCCCCACAGCCGTTGGTCGACCACAACCAATTCCACATCGCGCGCCAGGGCGAGATGCTGCAGGCCGTCATCGCTGAGCAGCACGTCGACCTCAGGATGCGCCGCCAGCAAGTCAAGGGCAGCCTGCGCGCGCTTGCGCCCCACCTGAACCGGGCAACCGGTAAGCCGCGCCAGGAGCACCGGTTCATCGCCGCACAGCGCGGGATCGCTATCCTGATGGACAGAGACGCTCGCCTCGCCTGTGGACTTGCGCCCATAGCCGCGCGACACGATGCCGGGCTGCCAGCCCGCCTGCAGCAAACCGCGGGCCAGCGCCGCGATCAACGGTGTTTTTCCCGAGCCGCCGACGGTGAGATTGCCGACCACCACGACGGGCGCATCCACCCGCACGGTCTTGAGCAGGCCGAGGCGGTACAGCGCACGACGCAACGCACTCAGCGCGGCAAACAGACCCGAGAACGGCCACAAGACCCAGGTCAGCAGGCTACGGCGCAACCACCAGCGCGGCCAGCCACTGTGTGCCGTGGGTTGCGCCATCAGGAGCCGGGTGATTTTTGGGTGGCGAAAGTCAGACGGCTCAACCCTGCCGCGCGCGCGGCTTCCATCACGTTCACCACGGACTGCTGCGTCGCCTGCGCATCCGCGCTGATGACCACCATGGTTTCGGGCTTGCCCTTGGAGGCGTCGAGCAGCGACTGCGTCAGCGCTGAGACGGTTCGGCTGGGGAGGATCTGCTTGTTGATCGCGTATTCGCCGCTGCTGCTGACCGCCACGATGATTTCCTGCGGATTGTTCTGCAACTTTTCCGCGTCGGCGGTGGGTAATGTGATTTTCAGTTCGGTGAACTTGGAGTAGGTCGTGCTGATCATCAGAAAAATCAGGATGACCAGCAGCACATCAATCAGCGGAATGAGGTTGACCTCGGGATCTTCCGTGTTCTGGCGCTTGAATTTCATGGCGGCAGACGCGGCTCAGCGGCGCGGAAGATAGGTCTGCAGGTGCGTGGCCAGCCGCCGCGCGGCCTGCTCCAGGTCGACGGTGTAATCGTCCACCCGGCTGCGGAAATAGCGGTAGAAAATCAGCGACGGCACGGCCACGATCAGACCCAGCGCCGTGTTGTACAAGGCGACAGAAATGCCGTGCGCCAGCACTGTCGGGTCGGTGCCCGCAGTGGATTGCGAACCGAAAATCTCGATCATGCCGACCACGGTGCCCAGCAGTCCGAGCAAGGGCGCGGCCGAGGCCACGGTGGCCAGGGCGTTGAGGTATTTCTGCAGGCGATACACCTCATGCCGGCCTGCGTTCTCCAGGTCTTCCTGCAGCCCTGCAGCGCTCGCATGCGGACGCGCCACCGAACGAAAACCGCTGGCCAGCACGGCGCCCAGTGGCGAATTGCGCTCCAGTTTGTCGATCACATCCGCCGCCGGCAACTGCTTGGATGAGACATTCAGCGCCTCGTCGAGCAGTTTGGGCGGCAGAATGCGGCCACGCTGCAGGGCCGTCAGTCGTTCAAAGATCACGGCCAGCGCCACGATCGAACACAAAATCAGCGGCCAGATCGGCCAGCCTGCGGCTTGCACCATGTGAAACATGCGGTTGTCCTTTGCGTCTGCTCCGTCGCTGGACGGAATATTCTCTCCAAACCTCAGCACCGCATTATGCCGGGTGGCGAAAGTGGCACACAACCCAGGCAGCCATCCCACAGGTCGCGCGCGCAGTTCCAGCCCGCTGGCGCGCAAGTTATGCCATCAAACTGTGGACAACTCTGTGGGCAAGCGCTGAATGGCAGCGCCAAATCCAGAAAAATCAAGACGTCCGCTTAATGTGACGCTTTTTTAAGCATCAAATTATCATTGAAAATCAATGCTTTGCGATGTACGTGCAGCATTTTGCGGTGCCGAAAATCCGTTTTTGCTCAATCCGCTGAACTGTGCACATCCCCCAGTCATCGAGGGCGAATTCTGGGGAGCCTCAGTTGGCAAACGGCTTTGACGAGGAGTTTGATGCGGGCTGTGGCTGCGGCAAATTGCCTGGCGAGGCGCCCTGAATCTGTTCACGCAAGACTTGGCGATCATGCGGGGTCATGACATGCGGCGCCACGGGCGCAGAGGCAGCCGGGCTGAGAAAGTGTGTCGCATGGCGACCGTTGGCGGCAAACACACCATCCTGCCTCTGCTGCAGGACCGTTTCCCGCGCAACAGGCAGACGCTGCACCTGGTGCCGGGCCATGACAGCAGCCGAAGCAGACGCCGGAAGCGCACACGCAACAAGACAGCAGGTATTCAGAGCGAGAGCGTTGCGCAGTCGAAGCATGGGCGTATCCAAAGTTTGCAAATGAAATTATCAAGGCGGACTGGCGCGAATCGGCCCAGTCTCGCAGTAAACTCTGTAACAAGCCTTTAGCTGACACACCGCTGCAAGGAAGAACGGCAGTCAAATCTGCCTCGTTTTTATTTCGATAAGACGCTTCTATGGACCACGAAAAACCGAAAAAGCTGATGGTTGTCGATGACGACGCGCGCATCCGCGATCTGCTGCGTCGCTATCTCTCGCAAGAGGGCTATGAAGTGTTTGTGGCCGAAGATTCCAAGGCCATGTCGCGCATCATGGTGAAGGAACGCTTCGACCTGATCGTGCTCGATCTCATGCTCCCGGGAGAAGACGGCCTGTCCATTTGCAAGCGGCTGCGCGCCTCCAAGGACCAGACGCCCATCATCATGCTCACCGCCAAGGGCGAAGATGTTGACCGCATCATCGGGCTGGAAGTTGGCGCCGACGACTATCTGCCCAAGCCGTTCAACCCGCGCGAACTGCTTGCCCGCATCAGCGCCGTGCTGCGCCGCCAGCCGTCTCCTGAGTTGCCCGGCGCGCCGTCGCGCGAGGACGAAACCGTGGTATTTGGCCCGTTCAGCCTTGATCTGGCGCGGCGCGAACTCAGCAAGAATGGCGAAGTCATCAGCCTGACCACGGGCGAGTTCGCCATGCTCAAGGCGCTGGTGCGCCACCCGCGCCAGCCGTTGTCGCGCGACCGGCTTGCCGAGCTCGCCCGGGGCCGCGATTACGAAGCGTTCGACCGCAGCCTGGATGTTGCGATCTCTCGCCTGCGCAAAATCATCGAGACCGACGCGGCGCATCCGCGCTACATCCAGACGGTCTGGGGCGTGGGCTATGTCTTCGTC
The DNA here is from genome assembly GCA_028706735.1 of Thiomonas sp. Lineage (GTDB taxonomy): Bacteria > Pseudomonadota > Gammaproteobacteria > Burkholderiales > Burkholderiaceae_C > Thiomonas. The sequence goes on along the minus strand of JAQTVS010000102.1, from coordinate 4,721 downwards.
CCCGACAACTCCGAAGGCTGATGCGCAAGCTGGCGCAGCGCCCTCCGCCCCTGTACCGGGTGCAGGGGCGCTCGCCCGGCTGAGACGCTGGATCGGTGGCCTGTTTGGCCGCCTGTACTGGCGCACCTTCCTGCTCATCGTGCTGCTGGTCAGCGCCAGCCTGGCAACCTGGTTCCAGAGCTTTCGCCTGCTGGAACTCGGGCCGCAGGTGACGCAGACCGCGCGCCAGATCACCAGCCTGATCGACCTCACGCGGCTGGCGCTGATTCACTCCGACCCGCAATATCGCGTCTCGCTGCTCGACGATCTGGCGAAAAAGGAAGGCATCTACATCTACCCGCGCAACTCCGCCGATCAGTGGACGCCGATGAACCATTCCGACTTCACCAAGCGGCTGGAAGTCGCCGTCGATACGCGACTGAATGAGCAGCTCGACTTTGCTGACGTGGTCAACGACCGCCCAGGCCTGTGGATCGGCTTCCAGATCGCGGGCGACCCTTACTGGCTGCTGCTCGACCGTTCCCGCATCGACCCCTCTCTGAGCGAGACCTGGGCGAGCTGGGGCGTCATCGCCACTCTGCTTGCGCTCATCGGCGCTGCGGTGATTGCCAGTTTTGTCAACAAGCCGCTGCGCGATTTGCGCCTGGCGACGGCCCGCGTGGGCGCCGGCAATTATTCACAGATGCTGGACGAGCAATCTGGCATGCGGGAGATTCGTGAAGTCAACCGCGGCTTCAACCGCATGGCGCGCAGTCTGCAGGAGGTGGAAGAAGAGCGGGCGCTGATGCTGGCCGGCATCTCGCATGACATCCGCACTCCGCTTGCCCGCCTGCGGCTGGAAGCCGAGCTCAGTGTGCCGGACGAGCAGGCGCGCGAGAACATCGTTGACGATATCGAGCAGGCCGACCGCATCATCAGCAAGTTTCTTGAATACGCGCGCAGCATCACGCCCAAGCTGGAAACCGTCGACCTCAACGCGCTGATCGATTTTGTCCGCGACCGCTATCAGAAAGATGAAACCGTGGTGCTGCATCTGCGCACGCCGCAAGTGCCCGCCGTGCAGGCCAACACGCTGGAGCTGCAACGGGTGGTGGTCAACCTGGTGGAGAACGCCAAGCGCTATGCCCTGACCCCAGGGGAAGTGCACACCGACCTCGACATCAGCCTGCAGCCGGGCATTGATTCGGTGCAACTCACCGTGCGCGATCATGGCCCTGGCGTGCCGCAGGAGCAGCTCGCTCAACTCACACGGCCCTTTTTTCGCGGGGATGCCGCGCGCACCTCCGCCAAGGGAACGGGACTGGGCTTGTCCATCGTGGAGAAAACCATCGCCGCAATGGGCGGGCGGCTGGAACTCGGCCACGCCGAGGGTGGCGGCCTGCGGGTTCGCATCTGGCTACCGCAGAAGTCGGAAAATTCACTGTGAGCTGGCTAGGAGCCTGTCGGGCTAGAGAATCGCGGGCTGCAAAAAGGCTGTGCGGCGTCCTGCGGCAGCGGCTTTTTGCCCCATAGCTTCGACTATGGGGAGGCAAATCCGCCACCACAGGCCATCCCCACACCCTTTTTTCGCTCTACGCGACTCAAGCCCGACAGGCTCCTAGTTCCAGCAGCAGCCGAACCCGCAGTTTCACCGCGTTGAGACCATCCTCCGCCCCGCCACGCAGCGGGCCGACACGCGACGCGATTTGCACTCGAACCCCTTGTTGCTCGGCCCATAGCAGCGCCGCCTGCAGTTGTTGATGCACCGTGCCTCCGCCTGTCCCAGCGATCACCAGCCCGCGCAGCGCAGGGTGCAACGCCGGATTTGCGACCAGGCAACGCACCAGGGCGCCGTCCGCCCCGGCATGATTGAGCACAATCTCCACACGCGGCCACGCTTCTGCGGCCGGAATGGCAAAGGGCGCGCCAGGCTCTGCGGCGGGCTGACGCCACAACCGCAGACTGTCGCCATCGACCTCTCCCAGCGGGCCGCGTTCTCCTGAGGTGAAGGCGTCCATCCGGTGCGTGCTGGCCTTGGTCACATCACGCGCAGAGTGAACCCGGCCATGCAACACGCACACCACACCGAGCCCGCGCGATTGCGGCTGCACCGCAACCCGAACCGCGTCGAGCAGGTTTTGCGGGCCGTCGGCGTCCAGGGCGGTGGCGGGCCGCATGGCTGCGGTCAACACCACCGGCTTGTTCGTGCGATGCACGAGCTGCAAAAAATAGGCGGTCTCCTCCAGCGTGTCTGTGCCGTGTGAAATGACGCAGGCCGCGATGTGCGGCTGAGCCAGCCAGTGCGCCACCCGCTCTGCCAGTTGCGTCCAGACGGCGAAGTCCATGTCCTTGCTGTCGAGATTGGCCACTTGTTCGGTGTGGATGCGCGCCAGCCGGGACAACGCCGGGATGCCCTGCAACAAGGCGTCCACGCTCAAGACGCCGGCGGTGTAGCCCGGCAGGCTTGGATCGCCGGTAGCCGTTCCCGCAATCGTGCCGCCGGTGCCGAGCACCACGATCTGCGGCCGCGTGGATTCCGCTGATGGATTGTTCATATCGAAATACCTTTGCAAGAAAGCTGTTTTGATTTACAGTGCTGTGCAAATAACCAAGCTGAGGAATCACTCAGTGTCCGGGCTTGCGTTGTTCTCGTTGCCTTGGATTCATTGTGCATTTGCCGGAGCCCTCTCTCATGCGCCGACTCATTTCCAAACTCACCCCGCGCCAGCAGGAAATTCTCGACCTCATCACCGCATCCGTGCGTGAGCTGGGTTATCCGCCTACCCGCGCCGAGATTGCGGCGCGCCTTGGATTTCGCTCCGCCAATGCCGCAGAAGATCATCTGCAGGCACTGGCGCGTAAAGGCGTGATCGAGCTGACGCCCGGGGCGTCACGCGGCATCCGCATCGCGGAATCGCAGCGCGAGCGCGCAGGCCACTCAGCGCGCGGACAAGGCGGTTTGGGCTTGCAGCTCGCCCTGCCCGGAGCCGAGCAACTCTGCCTGCCGCTTGTCGGCCGCGTGGCGGCAGGCCACCCCATCCTGGCACAGGAACACATCGAGCAGACCCTCGCTGTCGACCCAGCGGCGTTCTCGGTCCGCCCGGACTATCTGCTCAAGGTGCGCGGCATGAGCATGCGTGACGTCGGCATCCTTGACGGCGATCTGCTGGCGGTAAAAAGCAGCAGCACGGCGCAAAACGGGCAGATTGTGGTGGCGCGCATCGGTGAAGAAGTCACCGTCAAGCGGCTGCGCACCCTGGCCGACCATATCGAACTCTTGCCGGCCAACCCGGAGTTCGCACCCATACGCGTTTCCGCCGATCAATCCTTCGCCATCGAAGGGTTGGCGGTGGGCTTGCTGCGCGGCACGCTGAGCTAGGAGCCTGTCGGGACCAACAAAAAGCACCACGGACCGTTCAAGCCACAGGCGCCTGCTGCCGCGACTTCCACCAGCCCCACACCGCGGGCAGCAGAGACAGCACGATGATGCCGATGGTCATCATGCCCAGATTGTGTTTGATCCAGGGAATGTTGCCGAACAGATAGCCCGCCATCACCAGCAGCCCCACCCACAGGGTCGCGCCCAGCATGTTGTAGGCGAGAAATTTTCCATAAGACATTTCCGCAACGCCGGCGACAAACGGGGCGAACGTGCGGATGAAGGGCATGAAGCGTGCAGCCAAAATCGTGATGCCGCCGTATTTTTCGTAGAACGCATGGGCTTTGTCGAAGGCGCGGCGGTTGAACCAGCGCGAATCCTTCCATGAGAACACCTTGTGGCCGATCGCCTTGCCGATCTGATAGTTCAGGCTGTCTCCGAGAACCGCACCGAGCCACAGCGCCGCCATCACCCCGGGCAGGCTGAGCGCGCCGGTCGCGGCAAAGGCGCCAACGACAAACAACATGGAATCGCCCGGCAGAAATGGCATGATCACCAGACCGGTTTCGACAAATACGATGCTGAACAACAGCCCATACACCCAGGGGCCGTAGGCCGAGATGAACTGCGCCAGATGCACGTCGAAGTGCAGGATGAGGTCGATGAGCGTGTGGAGGTCCATGCGGCAGGGTTGCGAGAAAGAGAAATAGGGCGAGAAAAGGCAGCGATCAAACTCTGCCCGAGGATGGGCCGGCAGGCAACCGCAAGCGCATGCTGCGACCAGAAACTGAGCAGTCACTGAGCAGGCCGCAAAAACCTGCCGATGCACCTTCTGACAACAGCTTGAAAAGTATACTGAGCGCAGTTGTCCACTCCTCTGTGCCACGCCACCGATCGCCTGCGCCACCACTCCCTTGCTGCAACCCCAACGTCCGATTCGTCCGCTGCCGGACGTGCTCATCAGCCAGATTGCCGCTGGCGAGGTCATCGAGCGTCCCGCCTCGGCATTGCGCGAATTGATCGACAACGCCATCGATTCCGGGGCCGGCGCCATTACCGTGCGGCTGGAGCAAGGCGGCCTGGCCAGCGTGCAGGTGGAAGATGACGGCTGCGGCATTCCTGCCGACGAATTGCCGCTAGCGCTGCTGCGGCACGCCACCAGCAAGATTGCCGATCTTGCCGAACTGCATCACGCCGCCAATCTCGGGTTTCGCGGCGAAGCGCTGGCGGCCATGGCGGCTGTGGCCGAGATTGAAATCATCAGCCGCCGTGCCGATGCCCAAGGCGCCAGTATCAGCGCCTGTGGCGGACAGGTCGGCAGCGTGCAACCGGCCGCGGCGCAGCCCGGCACCCGCGTGACCTT
>JAQTVS010000101.1 GCA_028706735.1 Thiomonas sp. | reverse complement strand
GGCAATGAGTATGTGGACGCCCTCAGCGGCTTCGGCATGAGCCTGTTCGGCTGGCAGCCACCCTTCATCGTCGATGCCGTGCGCAAACAGCTCGACGACGGCTACGACATCGGCCCCCAGCACCCCCTGGCCGGCGAAGTGGCCGAGCTCATCTGCGAACTCACCGGCGTCGACCGCGCCGCGCTGTGCAACACCGGCTCCGAAGCCGTCATGGGCGCCGTGCGCGTGGCCCGCACCGTCACCGGCCGCAGCAAGATCGCCATCTTCGCCGGGGCCTATCACGGCATCTTCGACGAAGTCATCGTGCGCGGCACCAAGAAAGGCCGCTCCATACCCGCGGCGCCGGGCATCATGCCCAACACCTCCGAAAACGTCGTCGTGTTCGACTACGGCGCCCCCGAAACCCTGGCCGCGCTCAAAGAGCGCATGAGTGAGTTCGCCGCCATCGTGGTCGAGCCCGTGCAGAGCCGCCGCCCGGACTTCCAGCCCCGCGAATTCCTCCACGCCCTGCGCGAGCTCACCGCGCAAGCGGGCACGCTGCTCATCTTCGACGAAGTGGTCACCGGCTTCCGTTCGCACCCCGGCGGCATCCAGGCCCTGTTCGACATCCGCGCCGATCTGGTGAGCTATGGCAAGGTCGTCGGCGGCGGCTTTCCCATCGGCGTCATCGCCGGCAAGCGCGAGTTCATGGACGCGCTCGACGGCGGCCAATGGCAATACGGCGACGACTCCGTGCCCACCGTGGGCGTCACCTACTTTGCCGGCACCTTCGTGCGCCACCCCCTCGCCCTGGCCGCAGCCAAGGCCGTGCTGCTGCACCTCAAGGCCGCAGGCCCCGAACTGCAGCACACCCTCACCACCTCCACCGCCGCCATGGTGGACGAACTCAACGCCTACTGCCGCGAAGTCGGTGCCCCCATCGTTCTCAAATCGTTCTCCTCCGTGTGGAAAATCTTTTTCACCGAAGACCACCCCATGCAAGACCTGCTCTTCGCCATGATGCGCAGCCGTGGCGTGCACATCCTCGACAACTTCCCCTGCTTCTTCACCACCGCCCACACCCCGCAAGACATCGCCTTCATCAAGACCGCGTTCAAGGAAGCCGTGGCCGAACTGCAGGAAGCCGACTTCATTCCACGCCACGCCGACGCGGCCCCCGCCGCCTTCGACGCCAGCCGCCCGCCCGTGCCCGGCGCACGCATCGGCAAAGACCCCGGCGGCAACCCCGCCTGGTTCGTCCCCAATCCCGAGCAGCCCGGCAAGTACCTGCGCCTCGACGCCTGAAAAAAATGGACACTCCCAACGCTAGCGCGGTCGACTACGACCCTTTCGCCGATGCCGCGCCCGTCGCCCGCGTCGCCCCCACCACCGAAGCCCAGCGCGAAATCTGGCTGGCCTGCCAGCTCGGCGGCAACGCCACGCTGGCGTACAACGAATCCATCACCCTGCATCTGCACGGCGCGGTTGATCTGCCAGCCCTCGGCGCCGCAGTGCGCGCCCTGCCAGACCGCCACGACGCACTGCGCGCCACCCTCAGCGCCGATGGCGAGCAGTTGCTCATCGCCGAGCGCCTGAATCTCGACATCCCGCTGGACGACCTGCGCGGCCTCCCCTCCGAGCAAGGCGATAGCGTCCTGAAGCAAGCCGCAGCACAGGCCGTCGCCACGCCCTTCGATCTGCAACACGGACCGCTGTTTCGCGCGCGCCTGCTGCGACTGGCCGATGACCACGTTGCCCTGCTGCTGAGCGCGCATCACATCGTCTGCGACGGCTGGTCGTTCGGCGTGCTGGCGGGCGAAATCGGCGCGCTCTACTCGGCCCGCAAGGGCGAAGCGCCCGAGCCCGAAGCGCCTGCAAGCTTTGCCGCCTTTGCCCAGGCGCTTGCGACGCGGCAAGGCGCCGAGGAACACCGCACTGACGAGGCATACTGGCTCCACCGCTACGCCAGCGTGCCCGCCGTGCTGGAGCTGCCGTGCGACCACATGCGGCCCGCCACGCGGGTTTTCGACTCAAAGCGCATCGACCATGTACTGCCCGCAAGCTTGGTGAGCACCGTGCGCCAGCTCGGGGCCAAATCCGGCGCCAGCCTGTTCTCCACCCTGCTCTGCAGCTTCGGGGCGTTGCTGCAGCGCCTTTCGGGCAATGACGACGTGGTGGTCGGCGTGCCCGCTGCGGGGCAAACGCTGCCGGGCTTCGAGAGCGTCGTCGGCCACGGCGTCAATCTGCTGCCTTTGCGGTTGATGCCAGACGCTGCCGCCCCGCTGGCGCAATCGCTGCCCGCGGTGCAATCGGCCGTGCTCGATGCCTTCGAGCACCAGCATTACACCTTCGGCACCCTGCTGCAAAAGCTGTTGATCGAACGCGATCCGTCGCGGGTGCCGCTCGCCCCGGTCATGTTCAACCTGGATCAGGCCATCGACCTGCGCAGCTTCGGCAATCTGCGCGTCGAGGTGGTCTCCAACCCACGGCAGGCCGAGAACTTCGAGCTGTTCGTCAACGCTGTTCCCCTGGCCGATGGCGGCCTGCAGCTTGAATGCCAATATGCCGCCGCGTTGTTCGATGAAGCCACCGTGCGCCGCTGGCTGGCGAGCTACCAGGCCTTGCTGGCGCATCTCTGCGCAGTCCCTGACAAGGCGCTCGGCGCCGCCAACATCGTCACCGACGCCGATCGGCAGCAACTCGCGCAGCTCAACGCCACTGCGTCGCCGTTGCCCTCCGGCCTGCTGCTGCACCAACTGCTTCATGCGCAGGCGGCGCGCACGCCAGATGCCGCGGCGCAACTCTGCGCGGGCACGTCCATGTCCTACGCCCAGCTCTGGGCGCGGGCGCACCGCATCGCCCATGCGCTGCGCGCACGCGGCGTGCAGCGCGGCTCCCGCGTTGGCCTATGCCTTCCACGCGACGCCGACATGCTGCCCGCCCTGCTCGGGGTGCTGGTCGCGGGTGCAGGCTATGTGCCGTTGGACCCGAGCTTTCCCGCCGCGCGGCTGGCCGACATGGCCGAAGACGCCGACCTCGCCCTGCTGATCGCCAAGTCCGCATCTGCCGATGCCTTGCCCTGGCCGCGCGACCAAAGCCTGTGGCTCGACGGCGACGCCGCCGAGATCGACGTGCAGCCCGACGCCGCGCCTGCCGCAGATGCCCAGCGCGACGCCACGCCCGAATCGCTGGCCTACATGATTTACACCTCTGGCTCCACCGGCAAACCCAAGGGCGTCATGCTGCCGCACCGCGCGGTGGTGAACTTCCTGCTCGCGGCCGCCAAGCGCCCCGGCCTGAACGCTGGCGACATGCTCCTGGCCGTCACCACACTGTCGTTCGACATCTCCGTGCTGGAGCTGATGTTGCCGCTGGCTGTGGGCGCCACCGTGCTGCTGGCCAGCCGCGAACAGGCCGCCGACGGCTTCGCCCTGCGCGACCTGCTCGATCGCTTTCCGGTCACAGTCCTGCAGGCCACGCCGAGCACCTGGCGCCTGCTGTTCAGCGCAGGTTGGGCAGGCCAATCCACGCTAACAGCCCTGGTGGGCGGAGAGCCTCTGCCTGCCGACCTCGCCGCGCAGTTGCCGCGCAGTTGCCGCGCGGCATGGAATATGTACGGCCCGACCGAAACCACCGTGTGGTCCACCTGCTGGCCGGTGCAAGACAGCGCCACTGGCATCGCCATCGGCACGCCCTTGGCCAACACCCAGGTCTGGGTGCTCGACCCGCGCGGCAATCTATGCCCCGTGGGCGTGCCCGGTGAAATCCACATCGGCGGGGCCAGCGTCGCCCTGGGCTACTGGCAGCGCGAAGCACTCACCGCCGAGCGCTTCATCCCCGACCCCTTTTCCACGGAACCCGCCGCCCGCCTATACCGCACCGGCGACCGCGGCCGCTGGCGCAACGACGGCCAGCTCGAACATCTCGGGCGGCTCGACTTCCAGGTCAAGCTGCGCGGCTTCCGCATCGAGCTGGGCGACATCGAAGCCCACCTCAGCAGCCACCCAGACGTGGCGCAGGCCGTGGCGATGGTGCGCGAAGACACGCCGGGCGACGCCCGGCTGGTGGCCTATGTCGTCCCCCGATCCGCGCAGGTCCTGTTGGACGCGGCACAGTTGCGCAAGCACCTGCAGCAAGACCTACCCGCCTACATGATCCCGCAGCACATCGTGCCGCTGCCAGCCCTGCCGCTGCTGCCCAATGGCAAGATCGACCGCAAACGTCTGCCTTCGCCTCAATCAGAAGCTGCCCATCCAGATGCTCAGCGTGTCGCCCCGCGCAACGCCACCGAGCAGTCGGTCATGGAGGTGATGGAAACCGTGCTCAAGCTGCCTTCATTGAGCGTGCATGACGACTTTTTCGCACTGGGCGGGCACTCGCTGCTGGCGGCGCAACTGGTGGCGCAACTCAGCAAAAAGTTCGATCTCCACCTGCCCTTCCGCCTGGTGTTTGAAGCCCCGACCGTGGAGCACATGGCTCAGGAAATCGAACGTCGCCTGCACGACAGCGGCGCCAGACGCATTGCCCTGCGCCACGATCCCTCGCGGGACAGGGCCCCGCTCACCGCGCAGCAGGAACGCATTGCCTTCATGGAGGAACTTCACCCCGGGCGCGTCACTTACAACACGCCGTCGGCGCACCGCTTGCGCGGCCCATTTGACCGTGATGCCTTCGAGGCGGCCTTGCGTGCGGTCGTGCGCAAGCAGCCGGTTTTGCGCACCGTGATCGAGAAAACCACGGACGGGTCCGTCCAGCGCGTCCTCGCCGAAGTGGATGTGTCCATCCCGTTCGAAGACCTCAGCGCAATCGCCGAGCAGGAGCGTGAAGCCGAACTGATGCGTCGGATGCAAGACATCGTCGATCACCCGATCGACATTCACGCGGCGCCCCTGTTTCGCGTGGCTCTCTACAAGCTGGCGCCGCAGGAATATGCTTTTTTGTTCATGCCGCATCACATCATTTGGGATGGCTGGTCATTCGACCTGCTTTACACCGAAATGGCTGCTGAGTATGCAGCCCGTACCGGAGCCCCGTCCATCACGCCCCCGCCGCTGCCTGCGAGTTATGCCGACTACGCCTATTGGCAAACCGAGTGGATGCAAAGCGAGGCCTTTCATCAGCAGTTGAACATCTGGAACGCGCAGATCAACAGCCTGCCGGTCCCCAAAGCGCCCAACACCGACAAACCTCGCAGCGCGGGCATGACAGGGGAAGGCGCCTCCGCCTGGGTGCGTATCGACAAGGCGTCCACGGAAGCATTGCGCGGTATCGCGTGCAAGGCCGATGTCACCATGACCATGCTGGCTCTGGGCATTTATGCCGCCATGATGACCCAAGTGGCTGGCAGCTCCACCATTTCCGTGGGGGTTCCGGTACGCGGCCGCACCATGGCCGAGGTTGAATCGGTCATGGGGTTTTTCAATAATCTGGTTCCCATCCAGTTGCAGATGAACCCCGGCGAGTCCATCACTTCGCTGCTGGGACGTGTGAAGCAGGAATTTCTGGCTTCACTGAACTACCAGGACATTCCTTTCGAACGGCTGGCCATGGAGCCGGAAATGCTGGCCCGCTCCAAGCGCGTCGGCCTTTATCAAGTCTTGTTTTCTTTCCAGGATGCCCGCGAGCGCACTCGGCAATGGGGCGAATTGAGCCAAAGCGGCATCCTGATTTTCCAAAAGGGCGCCACGGAAGATCTCGGCCTGTGGCTCATGGAAGTTCCCGCCGGCCTGGAAGGTGGAATGACCTACAACGCGGACATTTACAGCGCAGCAACCGCTGAGGCGCTGCGCTCGCGGTATCTCGAACTGGTGCAACGCCTGATTGCAAAGCCAGACCAGTCCGTAGGCGAATTGCTCGACGCCTCAGCGTCGGCATCGGCCCAGGCCCTGGCTCATTTGGCAGCAACAGAAGCCCCCGCCCACATCGAGACCCCGGTTCGCAAACCCGCCCGAAGCGCACGCGCCCTGACTGCGACAGAGCAAATCCTTGCCGAGATCTGGAGTCCGCTTCTGGGCATACCCGCAAACGAAATCACGCCACAGGACAACTACTTCGATCTGGGTGGAGACTCGCTCACGGCACTCCAGGTCATCGCGCAGATCTATGAGCGCACCGGAAAACGCGCCAACGCCCGGCTCTTGGTCTTCGAATCGTTTGAACAGTTCACGCGCAAGCTGGACGCGCAGCCGCCTGATGTCAGCGCCGCTGCGGCGTCCAAGGGCGGCTTAATCAAGCGTCTGTTTGGCGGTCTGTCGCGCAACGCCTGACGACCACAAGCCCTACCCCCGCCCCGCCGCCTCCACGCCCAGGTTCGCCAGGGCGTCGGCCTGTTCGTTGCCGGGGTCGCCGGTATGGCCGCGCACCCAGGCCCAGCGCAGGGTGTGGAGCGCGGCGGCTTTTTCCAGGCGCTGCCACAGATCGACGTTTTTCACCGGTTTTTTGTCGGCGGTGGTCCATCCGCGCCGCTTCCAGCCGACGATCCATTCGGTCATGCCTTTGAGGACGTATTGCGAGTCGGTGTGCAGCAGCACGCGGCTGGGGCGCTTGAGGGATTCAAGCGCCATGATGGCTGCCATCAGTTCCATGCGGTTGTTGGTGGTCTGCAGCTCGCCGCCGTGCAGGGTTTTTTCATGCGCGCCGCTGCGCAGCACCACACCCCAGCCGCCGGGGCCAGGGTTGCCTTTGCAGGCGCCGTCGGTGTAGATGATGATGTCGGTGTCGGTTTCTGTGGTCATGGTTTGGTGAGGGTGGATCTTGCGCCGCGCTGCGCGATGGGCCGCAGCGCCACGGCGCGGCGCTGGGTGCGCAGTTGCACTTTGCCCACCAGGCGCATGGCGGGCACGCGCTTGATTGCCGCAAGGAAATACACGGCGCCGAACACGGGCCACCAGCGGTCGCCCGCCTTGTCCATGAAGCGCCAGCGGTGCAGCCACAGCGGGGAACACAGCGCGGGCCGGTAGCAGCCAAAGCGGCCTTGCGTGACTTCAAAGCTGAGCAGCCGCAGCCAGTCGCGCACGCGGCGCGGTGCGAGAAATTCGCCGTGCTGCGGCAAATACCAGCCGCCGCCAACCCGGCCGAACAGTTGCCGCACGCCCCACAGGCTCCAGGTGTTGAAGCCGCTGATGACCACCTGCCCGCCAGGCATGAGCACGCGGTCGACCTCGCGCAGGCAGGCGTGCGGATCGTCCACCCACTCCAAGGTATGCGGCAGCACCACCAGATCGAGCGACTGCGCCGGGAAGGGCAGCGCGGTGAAGTCGCACTGCAGGTGTTCGATATGGATGGCGTGGGGATCGGGCGGCAGTGCCTCGGGCGGGAGCTGCGCGTTTTCGGCCGCCACGCCCACGGCGTCGACCAGGCCCGGCTCGGCATACACCGGCTCGCCGCCGTAGTGTTCGGGCAACAGGCAGGCGGGGCGCACGCCCGGCAGGTCCAGATGCGCTTGCTCGGCATCGTCCAGCGCCAGCCAGCGATGCGGCATGCGGTTGTGCGCCAGGCCCTGCAAAGCCGGGTTGCCGAGTTGCAGTGCGTGATAGCCGAAAATATCGCTGACCACGCGGTCAATCTGCGCCTGCTCCCAAGCCAGCGCGTAGCGGCCGGGCGGTGTTTGCAGCCAGTGCTGCAGGCTCATCGCGGGCCACAAATCGGAGTCGCCATGCATACAGAAGCGCTTGCTGCCTTTCGGGATAACTACATCTGGTTGATCCGGCCTGAAGCGGATGATCCGCGCACGCTGGTGGTCGATCCGGGCGATGCCGCGCCGGTGATCGACGCCCTGGAACGGGGCGGACTGGAACTGCGCGGCATTCTAGTCACCCACCACCATAGCGATCATGTGGGCGGGGTCAACGATCTGCTGCGCTGGCAGGCTGGCAGGCAGCCGGGCGCGGCGGCGCCGGTGTGGGGGCCGGCGGCAGAGCCCATTCCCGGTCGCACCCACGCGCTGCAGGATGGCGATGCGTTCACGCCACAGGGCTGGGCGCAGCGCGTTGCGGTCATCGCGGTGCCCGGCCACACGCTGGGCCACATCGCCTACGTCGTGACATCACCGGAGCAGAACGCGCCGCCCGCGCTGTTCTGCGGTGACACGCTGTTTTCCGCCGGATGTGGCCGCCTGTTTGAAGGAACACCGGCACAGATGCTCGATTCTCTGAACAAACTGTCGCAACTCCCTGAAAATACGACAGTAAATTGCGCCCACGAGTACACCCTCTCTAATCTACAATTCGCCCGTGCGGCAGACCCCTCGAACACGTGGGTCGTGGCGCATCAGGCCCGGTGTCTGGCCCTGCGCGAGCAGGGCCTGCCCACGCTGCCGAGCAGCATCGGCCTGGAAAAGCAGATCAATCCGTTTCTGCGCACCGCACAACCCGGTGTACTGCAGTCGCTGGAACGGCACAGGGGCCACAAGCCCGAAGACGCAGTGCAGGCGCTGGCCTGGCTGCGAGAGTGGAAGAACGAATTCAAGGGGTAAGAACAGATGCGGCAACTAAGACGACTGCGATTTTGGGCTCTGGGTGCAATGGTCGCCATGGCCGCCGGATGCGCCACCGTCCCTCCCCCGGAAAAAACCGCCGCAGCAGTCTCCCCGCCCAGCAGTTCTCCCGCCCCTGCCGCACAAACTGACGCCCCTGGCGCACCGCTGACCGCCGCCACCGTCTCCAGCAGCGTCACCTCCACAGAACAAACCGCGCTGCAGGACGACACCAAGGACATCACCCCGCAGTACAACGACATCTGGCAGCGCATTCGCGCCGGCTTTGCCATTCCCGACATGGACAGCCCGCAGGTGGAGCAGGCCGCGCAGTGGTACGCCGCACGCCCCGATTACGTTGCCCGCA
>JAQTVS010000100.1 GCA_028706735.1 Thiomonas sp. | reverse complement strand
GGCGATCGGATCGACCGCATTCCACAGCTCGGTGTACTGCTCCATGAACATGATGTGCAGGCTGTTGAACATCGGCCCGGTGACGTTCCAGTGGAAGTTGTGCGTGGTGAGATAGAGCGTGTAGGTATCGGCCAGCAGATGCGAGAGCTGCTCGGCCACTTTGGCCCGGTCGTCATCGGAAATGCCGATGTGAATCGGGGTCGATGAGGCATGCAGGGTGCTTTTACTCATGGTGGTCGTTCCTTTTAGTCAGCTGGGTCAAGACTAACCATAGCGCCGACGTTCAATACCGCGCAAGCGCAGATGATCCAGCGGGCGTGTTTCGGCGCGGTTCAGGCGCCGTAGCCTTCCGGGTTGCCCTGCTGCCAGCGCCAGGCGTCGGCGCAGATGGTGTCAAGCCCGCGTTTGGCGCTCCAGCCCAGCAACGCGCGCGCGGCGCTCGGATCGGCCCAGCATTCGGCGATGTCGCCCGGGCGGCGCGCGACAATTTCATACGGCAGATCGCGGCCGATGCTCTTGCCAAAAGCCTGCACCATCTGCAGCACCGAGTAACCCTGGCCAGTGCCAAGGTTGACGGTGAACATGCCCTCATGGTCCAACAGGTGGCGCAGCGCCGCCACATGGCCCTCGGCCAAGTCCATGACATGGATGTAGTCGCGCACGCCGCTGCCGTCCACCGTGGGCCAGTCGCCGCCAAACACCCGCAGCTTCTGCAGACGCCCCACCGCCACCTGCGTGATGTAGGGCATGAGATTGTTGGGAATGCCGCGCGGGTCTTCGCCGATGAGCCCGCTGTCGTGCGCGCCCACCGGGTTGAAGTAGCGCAGGCGGGCGATGCGCCAATGCGGTTCGGCGCGATGCAGGTCGCCGAGAATGTCTTCGATCATCAGTTTGCTGCGGCCATAGGCGTTGGTTGCGCTGAGCGGGAAGTCTTCGCGGATGGGCGTCGAGGCCGGATCGCCATAGACCGTGGCGGAGGACGAAAAGATGATGTTGCCGACCTTGGCGCGCTGCATCGCTTCCAGCAGGGCCACGGCGCCGCCGACGTTGTTGTCGTAGTACATGAGCGGTTTTTCCACCGATTCGCCCACAGCCTTGAGTCCGGCGAAGTGGATCACCGCGTCGATCTTGTGCTGCGCGAATGCGGCGTCGAGCTGCGTCGCATCGCGAATGTCGGCCTGGACAAAGACCGGGCGTTTTCCGGTGATGCGCTCCACACGCGCCAGAGACTCCGCGCTGCTGTTGCACAGGTTGTCGTACACCACAGGGGTGTAACCGGCTTCAATCAGGGCAACGCAGGTATGCGAGCCGATATAACCGGCTCCGCCGGTGACAAGGATGGTGGCTGAAGTCATGGGGTCGTTTTTCGATGAAAGTGAGCAGCAGGTTTCCCCTATTCTGCCTAGCAAGAATGATGCACGCGCGCCAGCGCCCGCCACGCACCGTTACGATGCGTCATCATGCTCGCCGCCCACCCCCACGCTCTCGCCCCTTCACCCTGGATCGTCCGCCACGCCCATCTATTGCGTGCTGGCGGCTGCGTGCTCGATGTGGCCTGCGGCGGCGGCCGTCATGTGCGCTGGCTGCAGCAACGCGGCCACGCGCTGTTCGCCGTAGACCGCAACGCCGAGGCGCTGGCCGGCCTGCGCGACATCGCGCAGGTGCTGGTGGCAGATCTGGAATCCGGCCCCTGGCCTTATGCGCAGCAAACATTCGACGCCGTCGTCGTGACCAATTACCTCTGGCGTCCCTTGCTGCCGCATCTCGTGCGGGCCGTGGCGCCGGGCGGCGTGCTGCTGTACGAGACATTCGCTCTCGGGCAAGCTAGCCTGGGCAAGCCATCGAACCCCGAATTCCTGCTGCGCCCCGGCGAGTTGCTCGACGCCGTGCGGCCAACGCTGCGCGTGCTGGCGTTTGAAGACGGCTACGCAAGCGCGCCGCAGCCCGCATTTGTGCAACGCATCGCCGCCGTGCGCGAGCCCGCCAGCGCCCACGCGGCAGACCGATACAATCTTCCGATTTGATTCGTCGCACTCGCAGAACAATGTCCTCCCAACCTCTGGTCATTCGCGGCAGCATCGTCGCCCTGGTGACCCCCATGCACTCCGATGGCAGCGTGGACTACCCCGCGCTGCGCAAGCTGGTCGACTGGCACATCGAACAGGGCACTCAGTGCATCAGCCCGGTCGGCACCACCGGCGAATCGCCCACCATCCCCGTTGACGAACACATCGAAATCGTCCGCGTGGTGGTCGAGCAGGCTGCCGGGCGCGTGCCGGTCATGGCCGGCGCTGGAGCCAACTCCACGCGCGAAGCCATCGAGCTGACCCGCCACTGCAAGGCGGTGGGCGCAGATTGCGTGCTCAGCGTCGTGCCCTACTACAACAAGCCCACGCAAGAGGGCATGGTGGCGCACTTCAGCGCCATTGCCGAGGCAGTGGACATTCCCGTCGTGCTCTACAACGTGCCGGGCCGCACCGTGGCGGATATGAGCGTGGACACCGCGCTGCGCCTGGCGCAGGTTCCAGGCATCATCGGCATCAAAGAGGCGACGGGCAACATCGACCGCGCCGCGCAACTCATCAAGCGCGCTCCCGAGAGCTTTTCCATCTACTCCGGCGACGATCCCACCGCCGTGGCGCTCATGCTGCTTGGCGGCCATGGCAATATCAGCGTCTCAGCCAACGTGGCGCCACGCCACATGCACGACCTGTGCGCCGCCGCAATGGCGGGCAATGCCGCGTTGGCCAGCAAACTGCACTTCGCGCTGATCGAGCTGAACCAAATGCTTTTCAGCGATCCCAACCCCATCCCGGCCAAGGAGGCGCTGCGCCTCATGGGCCGCATTGGTCCGGGACTGCGCCTGCCCCTGACGCCCCTGCAGGCTGCGCATCACGCGCCGCTGCGCGCGGCGATGCACGCGCTTGGCCTGCCCCTCGCCTCCTGACCTCACTGACACACCGAGACCCAATTGCAAATGACTCTTTCCACATCCTGGCGGCTGAGCGCCCTCGCCCTCGCACTCGGCGTTGCGGGTTTACTGAGCGGCTGCTCTTCGCTGAGCACTGTTGTCCAAGGCAAAAGCGTCGACTACGAAAGCGCCAAACAGGGCAATCAGCTTGAGGTGCCGCCAGACCTGACCCAACTCGCGCGACAAGAACAATATGTCGTCCCCGGCAATCCCAATGCGCCTGTCAGCGCGCTGGCCTACAACCGCGGCGCGCAAACCGCCGAGCAAGTCGCCAAAACCAATACAGTGCTGCCGCAATACCCTGGCATGCATATCGATCAAGCCGGCGGGCAGCGCTGGCTGGTGGTGGACGCCACGCCCGATCAGTTGTGGGAAAAGGTCAAAGGCTTCTGGCAGGAAAACGGCCTCTACCTGACCCAGTCCGACCCGGCCACCGGCGTCATGGAGACCGACTGGGCGGAAAACCGCGCCAAACTGCCGCAAGACTTCATCCGCAAATACATCGGCAAGGTGTTCGATAGCCTGTACGACACCGGCACGCGCGACCGCTTCCGCACCGTGTTCGAGCGCACTCCGGACGGCAAGGGCACGCAGATCTACATCACCCACCAGAAAATGAAGGAGGTCTACAACTCCAACGACAAGTCGACCACGGCCTGGGAACCCGCCACGCCCGACCCGGAGTTGAACACCATCTTCCTGCGCAAACTCATGGTCACGCTGGGCATGAGCGAGGAAGCGGCCAAACAACAGGTGGCGCATCCAGTGCAGATCGCGCAGCCGGTGGCATCGCAGCTGGTCGACAACGGCCTCGCTCTCCAATTGCAGGACGGGTTTGACACCGCTTGGCGCAAGGTCAGCCTGGCGATCAATACCGCGGGCTTTACTGTCATCGACCGCAACCGTTCGGCTGGTCAGTTTGACGTGCGCTACATCAGCGCCGAGGCCGCGCTCAAGGCGTCGCAGGACAGCGTCGGCTTTTTCGGCAAGCTGTTCGGCAAGAAGGAATTCGAGCCCAAGCCCGCCGACTACCGCATCGCACTGCAATCATCAGGAACGCAAACCGTGGTGTCAGTGCAGACCCTGGAAAGCAAACCCCTGCAAACGGATGACGCACGCAAAATTCTGCAGATCCTGCAGCAGCAGATTCAGTAAACCCTGCGCTTGAGCCGACTGGCATCGGTTGGCTCAAGGAGAGTTGGCTCAAGAAAATTTCAGGCAACAAAAAAGCCGGCTTGCGCCGGCTTTTTTGCATCTGCAAAAAACAGATTACTTGGCAGCGCTGGCGCCAGAAGCAGCAGCAGGCGCGGAAGCAGCGGCCGGAGCCGAAGCAGCAGGAGCCGAGGCAGCGGCGGGAGCCGAAGCCGGCGCGGACGCTGCGGCGGGAGCCGAAGCAGCAGCAGGAGCCGAAGCGGCGGGGGCGGCTTCTTCTTTCTTGCCGCAAGCGGCCAGGGCGAGAGCGGCAATCATCGATGCCAGCAGAATGGACTTTTTCATTACTTTCCTCTAAGCGTCAGTCAAAATGGGCGGGAGCCCGAAAAAATTCTTTACCGTCCTGATTGAACCTAACTGCAACCAGAACCGGTTTGCACATCAAGCTCACGCATAAGTATAGATGGGCTTCGGGTATTCCCCGTGTTGCAAATTTACGGTTGAAAATGGATCTGTCGTTTATTTGTCACAATCCAAGTGTCGTTGCGGGAAAAGCGGGTCTTGCTTGTTGCCACGCGGCTTCAAAACGTTGTCGCAGTGCATGCAGGCGCGTGACGTTGCGCACTTGCTCTCCCGACATCCAGGTGGCCGTGTGGGCGTAGATGGCGCCGCGCGGCGTCCAGGCCATTTCATGTAGCCCGCGGGCTTACGTCTCGGAAATCTGCCGACATTCGATACGATGCGCGAAGTCGCGGCGAAAGGCTGAGAACCGCGCAAAGCGCAGGGGCGCCGTGCTCCAATCCAGCGCCAGCATCCGCAGCGCGGCGGGCCGCGTCGGATCGTGCAATGCCCAGAGTTCCAGCTGCCGGATGAAACGCGATTGCTGCAAAGGCCAGCCGCTGAAATCAGCGCTGAAACACAACAGCGCCACAGTTTGACCGGCAACAAGGGTGACCAGAGCGGAATGTGCATCGGCTCGCGTATCAAACGACACGTCCTGCGCGCAGGAGGGCTGCGGCGCCGCGTCACCGGGATGCCCGAGGCCCATGTCAGCCTCGGCGGGTTTTGGTTGCGGCCGCCGGGGCCGCCGCCACTTCGCCAGTCAGCAGCCAGCCCTGTGCGCACCACTGGGCCAGCGCGGCCAGTTCGTCTTTGGTGGCGCCCTTCAACTGGAGGGCGCTGAGGCTGTGCTGGTCAGCCAGTTCGCGCAGCAGGGCGGAGGCCGCCAGCGCCGCAGGCACTGCCTCGCCGTTGAGGAACACGGACTGCGCGGTGTAGAGCATTTTGCTGCGCCGGTCGAGGCGGCAGCCGGTCTGCTGGCAGGCGCGCCGCAAGCTTGCGGGGCTTGCCTGCATGCCCTCAAACCAGACTTGCGGCTTGGGCGTGGTGAGGTAAGCGCCCAATACGGACTCAAACATCGCAGCATCCGGCTTGAGCCTGGCAAACGCCTGCGCGGCAAACTTCACCATCGACTGTGGCAGCAAGGCGGGGGCGGCCCCCTCGCGCAGCGGCGGATCGGTGTAGATCGGCCCGCCCTGCTGGAATTCGGCCAGTTGCCACAGCACTTCCTTGAGCAGCTCGCCCTGGGGCGGCGCGCGAAACCCGATGGAGTACGTCATGCAATCGCCGCCCACGGCAATACCGTCGTGGCCCCAGCCCGGTGGCAGGTAAAGCATGTCTCCGGGCTCCAGGAGCAGGTCTTCTTCCGGGGTGAAATGCGCCAACAGCTTCACGGGCTTGCCCGGCTGCAGCGTGGCATCGGCGACCGGGCCGATCCGCCAGCGCCTGCGGCCAGCAGCCTGCAGCAGAAACACGTCGTAGGCATCTTGATGCGGGCCGACGCCGCCGCCATCACTGGCCCAGGAAATCATCAGATCATCAAGGCGCGCATCCGGAATGAAGCGAAACATTGACAGCAATGCGCTGGCCGCATCCACATGCAGGTTCACGCCCTGCACCAGGAGAGTCCAGTTGCGCTGGTCCACCGGGGGAATCTGCTTGCGCGCAAACGGCCCGTGCTCAAGTTGCCAGCTGCGCCCATTGCGCTGCAGCAGGCGCGACTCCACGTCCTCGTCGCCAGCCAGCGCGAACAGTTGTGCGCGGCTCAGCAGCGGGGCAAAACCAGGAAACGCCTGACGCAGCAGCAGCGGTTTTCGCTGCCAGGCTTCACGCAAAAAACGGGGGATGCTGTAATCCCCCCAATTGATCGTCGCAGTTGACATGCTTGTCATGTTCCAATGCGGGCGAACTTTTGATCGTCCCCCGTTTCCATTCATAAACTCCTGCGAGCATACCCATGAAAATCACCGAAGGCCTTGTCGCCACCCTGTCCTGGCGCATGACAGACTCGCAAGGCGAGTTGATCGACGAAAACACCGAGGGCGACGACTTCTATGTGGGCGGCGATGACCTGCTGCCGCGCATGGCCGAGGAGATGATCGGCAAAGGCGCGGGAGAGACCGGCGACATCTACCTCCAGCCCGAAGATGCCTTTGGCGACTATGAGCCCGATCTGCTGCTGGTCGAAGACCGCAAGCTGTTTCCGGCCGAACTGGAAGAGGGCATGATGTTCGAGCAACTGCCAGAAGGCTGCTCGGCTGGGGATGCCGATGCCTTCTACACCGTGACCGAGATTCACGACGACAAGGTGCTGCTCGATGGCAACCATCCCCTTGCCGGACTGGCGCTGCGGATCGAATACACCGTGCTCGACGTGCGCGAAGCCGATCCGGACGAAGTCGAAGCGCAGAGCGCGCTGCTGGACAACGCCGATGCCGGTCTGTTCCTGCCCGGCGAGAAGTAAGAAACACGCAGGGCCGCCCCAAGTGTTTCGCCCCCCCTGGGGGAGAGCCGCGCGTCGTGCGGCTTTCGGGGGAACCTGATACACGCAGGGCCGCCCCAAGTGTTTCGCCCCCCCTGGGGGAGAGCCGCGCGTCGTGCGGCTTTCGGGGGAACCTGATACACGCAGGGCCGCCCCAAGTGTTTCCCCTCCTGGGGGAGAGCCGCGCGTCGTGCGGCTTTCGGGGGGCAGGAAACTCAGCGCGAGTCGGTTTTGGAGAGTTCGCGCAGCCTGCGGGCTTCCTTGCGCGCGCGCCATTCCAGTCGCAGATGCAGGTTCCAGCCCAGCAGGGTAATGACATAGCCGGCAACCGCCAGAATGAGCGCCAGCAGGGGCACGCCAACGAACAGCGGCGTGCCCAGATTCCACGCCCAGTGCGCCAGCGCCAGGGTGGAATCCCAGAGGTGCAGCCAGTCGAAGCCGGGCGGCGCGGCGAGCGTTTGCGCGGTCTGCGCGGAGCTGACCAGCACACCGAGCTTGTAGGCCACGAGGTAGAGCGGCACGATGGTGAGCGGATTGCTGTAGAGCGTCACCACCAGGGCGATGGGAAAGTTGCATCGCGCCAGCAGGGCCAGGATGCCTGCAGTGAGCATCTGGAACGGGCCGGGAATCAAACCGCCGATCATGCCCGCAGCCACCGCCAGCGCCACGCTGCGGCGGTTCAGGCTCCAAAGCGCCGGATGGGCAATGTATTTGGCGAACGGGCGCAGCCACGGGCTGCTCTGCATCGCCTCGAACTTGCGCACCAGCAGTTTGGCCCAACGGCGTGCCATGTGACAGCCCCTGTGTGTTTCGTGCGGATCAGTGCGCGCCGGTGGAGCCAAAGCCCCCCGCGCCGCGCTCGGTGGCGTCAAAGCTGTCCACTACCGCCCAATGCGCCTGCACCACCGGCACGATGACCAGTTGCGCGATGCGCTCCATCGGTTGCACGGTGTAGGGCTGCGCGCCGCGGTTCCAGCAGCT
The DNA here is from genome assembly GCA_028706735.1 of Thiomonas sp. GTDB lineage: Bacteria > Pseudomonadota > Gammaproteobacteria > Burkholderiales > Burkholderiaceae_C > Thiomonas. Next base: position 986 of record JAQTVS010000100.1, on the reverse strand, counting down.
CACCATCAGCGGGCCCTGGTAGTCGGAATCGATGAGCCCGACCAGATTGCCCAGCACCACGCCATGCTTGTGTCCAAGGCCGGAGCGCGGCAGCAGCATGGCGCACAGGCCGGGATCGCCGATATGCATGGCCAGGCCGGTGGGGATGAGTTCGGCCTGCCCCGGCTGCAGCACCAGCGGCTGGTCCATCATGGCGCGCAAATCCATCCCGGCGCTGCCCGGGCTGGCGTAGGCGGGGAGTTGGTCGCGCAGGCGCGCATCGAGCAGGCGGACGGCGATCGTCGTCATGGGAACACTCTTTCGGGGAAGGGAAAACCGCTGTGGCGCGTCATGCGCCGGGCGGGGTTTGAATGCGGGCCTGTTCACGCTCTAGCGTGTCGGATGCCGCGAGACGCCGGGCGATCTCGACGATCAGCGTGCGGGCCAGGTCGATTTTGCGGCCAGAGCCCAGCGGGTGATGGCCGCTGGCGTCGAACAGTTCCAGCCGGTTGTCGTCCTGGCCAAAGGTTTCGGGACCGAGATTGCCCACCAGCAGCGGCACGTTCTTGCGTGCGCGCTTGGCGCTCGCGTGCGCGATCAGGTTCTCGCTCTCGGCGGCAAAGCCCACGCAGTAAGGCGGCTGTGGCAGCGCGGCCACGGCCGCGAGGATGTCGGGATTGGTCTGCAAGGCGATGGACGGAGGCGGCGCATCCGCCGATTTTTTTTGCTTTTGCGAATGCGGCTGCGCGGGTCGCCAGTCGGCCACGGCCGCGGTGGCGATGAACACCTGCGCCTGCGCGACCTGCGCCATCACCGCATCGGCCATCTGCTGCGCGGTTTCCACGTCCATGCGCTCCACGCCAAATGGCGCCGCCAGGGCCGTGGGGCCGCTGACCAGCAGCACCCGCGCGCCCGCCTCGCGCGCGGCGCGCGCCACGGCGTAACCCATCTTGCCGCCCGAACGGTTGGTCAGGCCGCGCACCGGGGCGATCGGCTCGAAGGTGGGC
>JAQTVS010000099.1 GCA_028706735.1 Thiomonas sp. | reverse complement strand
GGCGAACACGAGTCCGACCAGGGCGAGAGTGAGATGGTGAAGTCGCATACGAAATCCTTATTGCGCCCAGACGACGAAGCCGACCACGAAGAACTGGACGATCCAGATGCCGATCAGCCACAGCGATGCGGTGCCGATGCGGTCGACAGCAGCCGATGGGACATAAAGCTGGCCCTTGGGCGTCTGCCCCACCTTCCAGGCGATGGTGAGGAAGTAGGCCAGGGTGCTGCCGCCAATCAGAGCGAAGGTGGCGAAGAACAGCACGTTGCTGTACCAGTCGAGATGCACGGGGTAGGTGAACACGTCATAGCCGTGTATGCCCTTGAGCACCGTCCAGCGCAGCACTTCGCGCAGTGCAGCCACGGCAATCAGCGCGACCGCGCCGAGGGCGAAGGGGGCATAGCCGAGCGAGGAGTTCAGCGTGCGCTGGCCCAGCAATGTGGGCAGCGCCACGGTGAGCAGCAGCAACGCCACACTGAGCAGCACGACTGGCGAGGTGGCAAACCCGGCGATGTTGGCGGGCAGGGTGGCCATCCATTCCGCCAGAAACACCAGCGCGACCACGCCGCCGAGATTCAGCATCTTGCTCGCCAGGCCGCCGACCCACTGCAGGTAGGCGGCATCAGCCTGCTGGCCAGCGCTCAGATAGCGGCGGTAGGCGTAGAGCCAGGCGCCCGTGACCGGCGCGGCCATCACAATGAAGAAGCCGAAGCGCCACAGGTTGTAATCATGCAGCGTGTGGCCGCGCGGGTCGATCACGCCTGCGGGCGCATACCACTCCATCCACTTTTCCGGGCTGAGCATCTGGTTGGTGAGCACATGCATGATGAAGCCCACCACCAGAAACAGCGCCAGCGCGGCCACCATGCTCCAGCCCGAGCGCACGGTGTGCTTCGGATCGGCCAGATGATGGTTGCGGCTGTAGAAGAAGTACAACGCCATGTAGCCTGCGATGAGCAGCAGGATGAAGCCGATCACCCACCAGGCCGACAGCACGTTGCTGGTGTACCAGAAGGGGTCGTAGGTCACCTGCACGAACAGCAGCGGCGCCACGCCGAGCACCACGGCAACCGAGACGGCGATCTTGGCCGTGGTGGTCATTGCGGCGGCCAGGCGGCGACGCATCGGGTTGTTGCTGAAGGCGTTGGTCAGGACCAGAACCGTGCCGCCCAGCATGACCTGGACAGCGGCGATGTGCAGCGCAAAGGTCAGCACGCCCAGCACCAGGAACACGATGGGATGGGATGGGACGCCAGCGACATCGCGCAGGGCATAGAGCATTTCAGAGTTCATGTCAGCGCACCTCTTGGGTCAGGGTTGCGGGCAGCGCAGCGGCTTTGTCGGCCTGCGCCAGCGCCGCCTTGTGCTGGATGTGGGCGATGGCGGCCTGCGGCTGCTTCATGTTGACGATGAAGACCGCAAGCGCCTCGGCTTCTTCCGGCTTGAGCGGAATCATCGGCATGTACAGCGTGGCCCCGGTGGACAGTGCGCCACGCAGATAGGTTTCCACGTCGCTCACATTGGTCGTGCCGCCGAAGTAGCTGTGCAGCGGCCGCATGCCGGTTTCGCTCAGAGAGTGGCAGTTGGAACAGGTGGTCAGCGCCAGCGACTCGCCCACCTTGAGCATGTTGTCCGGCGTGATCACGCGCAGGTTGTCAGGGACGAACACTTGCGTCTTGAGGAAGCCGTGCGTCTCCAGCAGCGGAATTTCGCTCTTGATGTTCATGCCTGGCACATCGCGGCCGATGACCTGGTTGGAGTAGACGTACTGCCCGGCCACCCAGGGCTTGCGGATGGACTCGCGCGCCACTTCCTCCGGCCACAGACCGAACAGCAGAATGCTCAGCGTGGCGGCCGATGCGCCCCACACCACCAGGGTGCGTGAGGAAATCAGCGTCATCACGAAGTACGCCAGAATGCCCAGCAGCACGGTGATGATGGCCGGCTGGAAGTAGGACGGCAGGCGGTTGTCCATCACGAGGTGCGCAGTTTCCGGCAGGGTGCGGATGTACCACTGGAACAGCGCCGCCCCGGTGATGGACGACACAATGCCCAACCACGCCAGCTTGCGCGAAATCTCCCGCTTGAAGGCCGGATCGGTGATGGGCGCCGCCACGATGCCGCCGACCACCGCCGTCATGGTGAACATGAAGGCCGTGCGCATGGCAAGCTGGGCAAAGGTGTTCTTGCCATAGAACGCGCTGAGCATGCCGCCATCGGCGATCCAGCTTTCCTTGCCCGGCACCATCATGAAGGACAGGATGCCCAGGATGATGAGCATGGTGGTGTACGACGCCATGCCAAAGATCACGGCGATGCGCATATGCGTGCGCTGATCCACCCGGCCGACCAGATAGATGACCAGATAGACGCCGACCACCTCGATGACGAAGAACACCCACTCCGTCGCCCACACCCAGACAAAGCTGTGGATCAGCGCCGAAATGCCGCGCGGACTGGCGACAGTGGTGGAATACCAGATGCCCGGCCCGGTGATGGAGCCGATGACATACGAGAACACCAGCAGGAACATGCCGTACTTGCGGATGTAGTCCAGCAGTTGCGGCTGGTTGCGCCGGTAGGCGATGACCGCCAGATACGCAAACAAAATGGCCGCGCCCACCGAGGTGTGCGAAGCCAGTACATGAATGGTGGCCATGATGCCGACGACCCAGCCACTGCCCACACCCGGTTCATACCAAGTGGGATAAAGCCCGACCCAATCCATCTCGACTCCTTGTCTTGGTGCGCGACGCACCTGGATGTTGCAAAAAACAACAATTTGTTACTGGACGGAGTATCGAGAGAGGCGATCAATAGGGTTTTGATCTTCCACAAATTAAAAATTGAGACTTGCAGGTTTATCTATGTGTGCGTGACTGCAGTCACAAACGGCCCGCGCCCCGCAGAAAATCAGGGTTTACGCGGATTGCGGAATGTCGGCTGAGTACCAATGGCGACGGTTTGCCGTGGTGGCATCACATCACCTCGATTTGATATAGCGCAATCCGATAGATGCTCGACCGCGAATGGGCTTGATCCTGCGCCAGGCCAAAGCATGCCCCAGGCTGGGGCGTGCGGAAGGACAGTTTCAGCGCTGGCCGATGGCGGCGTTGGCGAACACGCCGCGAGCGTCCCGCGGTTCGCTGCGCCAGTATTGCGGCGGGGCTTTGACCTGCGCGCCCAAAGCGGCAGCGGCGTGCCAGGGCCAGTGCGGGTTCCACAGCAGGGCGCGGGCCAGCGCGACCAGATCGGCCCGGCCTTCGGCCACGATCGCCTCTGCCTGTTGCGCCTCGGTAATGAGGCCAACGGCGATCGTAGGCAGGCCGGTCGCCTCTCGCACCGCCTGAGCCAATGGCACCTGATAACCGGGGCCGATGGGGATTTGCTGCCGGGGCGAGATGCCGCCGGAAGACACGTCGATCCAGACGCAGCCCCGCGCCTTGAGCGCCTGAGCGAAGGCAAGGGTTTGCTCCAGATTCCAGCCGCCCTCCACCCAGTCGGTTGCCGAGACGCGCACGCCCAGCGGAACGTTCGCGGGCAAGGCGGCGCGCACGGCGTCGAAGACTTCCAGCGGATAGCGCATGCGTTGGTCCAGGCTGCCGCCATAGCCGTCGTCGCGCTGGTTGGACAGCGGCGACAAAAACTGATGCAAGAGATAGCCATGCGCGCAGTGCAGTTCCACCGCTTGCAGGCCCAGGCTGACGGCGTGGCGTGCGGCTTGGACGAAGGCCTCGCGGATGCGTTCCAGTCCGCTGGCGTCCAGCGCTTGCGGTGCAGCCTCCTGCGCGCCATGTGGCACCGCGGAAGGGGCCACGGTGGGCCAGCCGCCTTGCGAAGCCGGTAGCAGTTGACCGCCGTCCCAGGGCCGTGCGCTGGATGCCTTGCGTCCCGCGTGCCCGAGTTGAATGCCGATGGGCATGTCGCTGAAGCTGCGCACATCGTCGAGCACGTCGCGCAGCGCCGCCACGTTGTCTGCCGAATACAGCCCCAGACAGCCGGGGGTGATGCGGCCGATGGCTTCTACCGCGGTGGCCTCGATGAACAGCAGGCCGGCGCCGCTTTGCGCAAGCTGGCCAAGATGCACGCGGTGCCAGGCTGTGGCGTTGCCGTCCGTTGCGCTGTATTGGCACATGGGGCTGACGACGATGCGGTTGCGCAGGCCGAGGGCGCCGAGTGAAAGCGGGGAGAAGAGTTGAGACGACATAGGAAGTGAACGGAAGAGTCTGACAGGCCGCTGCGACGGGCAGGTGGCATGAAATAAGACGATGCGTTCTATTGTCCCCGCCTCTGCCGCTTTCTGCAGAGCAGGGCGGTGCGCTCAAGCGGTGACTTCGACCCAGCGGTGCACGGCGGCATCTTGCAGCCCGCAAAGATCTGCCATGCGACGCAGCACGGCGAGATCGCCGTTGGTGTAGAGCGCCCCCAGACCTGCCGCGTTCGCGTCAGGCCCCCCGAGGGGCATGAGAAAACTTGGGGCAGCCCGGCGTTTTCTCATGAGCTGCGGCAGTTCGGGTGTCTGTGCGGTTGTTTGTTCCCAGAGACGCGTGGCTTGCCGCGCCACGGGCTCGGCGGTGTCGAGCAGGTGCACTTGCGGGCCGAGTTCGGCCTGAATTTGCTCGGCCAGCAGGGGGTAATGCGTGCAGCCCAGCACCACGGTGTCGCAGCCTGCAGTGCGCAGCGGCGCGCAGAACTGACGGATCAACCGCTGCACTTGCGGCGCCTGCAGATCGCCACGCTCCACCGCGTCGGCCAGGCCGGGGCAGGGTTGGAGCACTGGCTCGGCAGCGGCGGCATGGGTGTGCAACAACGCACGGAACTTGGCGCTGCGCAGGGTGGACGGGGTGGCCAGCACGCCGACGCGCCGCGCATCGCTGCGGGCCAGTGCGGGCTTGATGCCGGGTTCGATGCCAACGAAGGGCAGATCGAATTCCGCGCGCAAAGCGGCGATGGCGGCAGCGGTGGCGGTGTTGCAGGCCACGACGATGAGGCGCGCGCCTTGCGCGATCAGAAAGCGGGTGATCTGGCGTGCGCGCTGCTGCAGAAAGTCGTCGGGACGGTCGCCATAGGGCGCGTGGGCCGAGTCGGCGACGTAGATCAAGCTGGCCTGCGGCAACTGCGCCCTGAGCGCGCGCAGCACGGTGAGGCCGCCCACGCCGGAATCGAAGACGCCGATCTTCGGGGCTTGGCTCATGGACGGCTGCTTGGCCGGGCGGGCCCGGCGCCCGCGCACTGCGGGCAGATGCAGGCCAGGCCGATGCACGCTGGCGGAATGCGTGCCAGGGTTTGCGGCGCAATGCGCACGCTGACGCACCAGCAAGGGGGCGACTCTTCTCCCGCGGCCCGCGCGCATTGATTGGGCTGACCGCACAGCGGGCAGCGCGCGGGGTCGCAGACGGGGTTGTCGGCGGGCATCGGGGCGTTCAGGCGGCAGTGATGGGAATCTGCGGCATTTGCGCGATGCGCGCCTTCCACTGTGCCGGGCCGGTCTGATGCACCGAGACGCCCTGCGCGTCCACCGCCACGGTGACGGGCATGTCCTGCACGGTGAAGGCATAGATCGCTTCCATGCCCAGGTCTTCAAACGCCACCACGCGCGCCGCCTTGATGGCCTTGGCCACGAGGTAGGCCGCGCCGCCCACGGCCATGAGCGAGGCGCTGCGGTGCTTTTTGATCGCCTCGATCGCCACCGGCCCGCGTTCGCCCTTGCCGATCATGGCAATCAGCCCGGTCTGCGCGAGCATGGTCTCGGTGAATTTGTCCATGCGGGTGGCGGTGGTCGGGCCGGCCGGGCCCATGACTTCGTCGCGCACCGGATCGACCGGGCCGACGTAGTAGATCACCCTGTTGGTGAAATCGACCGGCAGTCTTTCGCCGCGCGCCAGCATGTCGCTGATGCGTTTGTGTGCGGCGTCGCGCCCGGTGAGCAGTTCGCCCGAGAGCAGCAGGGTGTCGCCCGGCTTCCAGCTCGCCACGTCTTCCCGGGTCAGGGTGTCGAGATTGACACGGCGGCTGCGCTCGGCATCGGGCTGCCAGTGCACCTGCGGCCAGAGGTCGAGGCTGGGCGGATCGAGAAAGGCCGGGCCGCTGCCATCGAGTACGAAGTGGGCATGGCGGGTGGCGGCGCAGTTGGGAATCATGGCCACCGGCTTGCTGGCCGCGTGGCACGGATAGGTCTTGATCTTCACGTCGAGCACGGTGGATAACCCCCCGAGACCCTGGGCGCCGATGCCCAGCGCGTTGACCTTTTCAAACAACTCGATGCGCAGTTCTTCCAGCTTGTTTTGCGGACCGCGCGCCAGCAGGTCGGACATATCGATGTCGTCCATCAACGCTTCCTTGGCCATCAGCATGGCCTTCTCTGCCGTGCCGCCAACGCCGATGCCCAGCATGCCCGGCGGGCACCAGCCCGCGCCCATGGTCGGCAGAGTGGCCAGCACCCAATCGACCAGATTGTCGCTGGGGTTCATCATGATGAACTTGCTCTTGTTCTCGCTGCCGCCGCCCTTGGCCGCAACCTTCACCGCCACGGTGTTGCCAGGAACGAGGTTGACGTGGATGACGGCCGGGGTGTTGTCGCGCGTGTTCTTGCGGGCGAAGATCGGGTCATCCACGATGGAGGCGCGCAACACATTGTCGGGGTCGAGATAGCCTTGCCGCACCCCGGCGTTGACCACGGCGTCCAGGCCGTCGTCGAAGCCTTCGAGACGCACATTCATGCCAACGTCAAGAAAGACATTGACGATGCCCGTGTCCTGGCAAATGGGCCGATGGCCCTGCGCACACATGCGGCTGTTGGTGAGGATCTGCGCGATGGCGTCCTTTGCAGCCGGCGACTGCTCGCGTTCGTAGGCGCGCGCCAGATGGGTGATGTAATCCGCTGGGTGGTAGTAGCTGATGAATTGAAGCGCTGCGGCAATGCTGTTGCGCAGATCTGTGGCGCGAATGGTGGTGGTCATGCTGTGAACGTGTTGTTGTGATGAAAGCGGTGCGGATGTGTGGCGCGCTCAATGCGCCTCATCCGGTTTGGCGTGGCCGAGCAGCATGGTGCGGGTCATCATGCGGTCGGTGTAGGCAATGGCGATGGCCGACAGCAAGAAGACCACGTGGATGGTGGTCTGCGCGATCAGCGCCTTGACGCTGTAGGCGTCGGCATTGATGAAGGTGCGCAGCAGATGGATGGACGAAATGCCGATGATGGCCATGGCCAGCTTGACTTTCAGCACCGAGGCGTTGACATGCGAGAGCCACTCCGGCTGATCCGGATGGCCTTCGAGGTACATGCGCGACACAAAGGTTTCATAGCCGCCCACGATCACCATGATGAGCAGATTGGCGATCATCACCACATCGATCAGGCTAAGCACTACCAGCATGATGGTGGTTTCTGTGAGCTTGGGCGTTGCGCCATGCGCCAGCGCATCCGTTCCTGCGGATGGCAGCGGATTGCGCACCGCCACGGCTTCGAGCAGGTGCGCCAGCGACGCCTGGCTGCCGAAGGCGGCGCCGACCAGATCGCTCAGTTCCACCCAGAAGTGAAAGACATAGACCCCGAGCGCAAGAATCAGCCCGACATATAGCGGCAACTGCAGCCAGCGGCTGAAGAACAGCAGGCGGGGAATGAACGGAATCTGCGGCAGGTCAGGGGGGCGGGTCATGGGGGCTCCGGTGCTGTGGGGGGACAACGCGTGACGAATTCTAGGAGCCTGTCGGGCTTGGGTCGCGTAGAGCGAAAAAAGGGTGTGGGGATGGCCTGTGGCGGCGGATTTGCCGCCCCATAGCCCAAGCTATGAGGCAAAAAGCCGCTGCCGCAGGACGCCGCACAGCCTTTTTGCAGCCCGCGATTCCCAAGCCCGACAGGCTTCTAGGAGCCAGGGCCGATTGAATCAGCCGCGCCTGGCCGCATTGCGCACGATGACCAATTCGCAGCGTCAGTGCTGCGTAAGGGCGCAAAATTCAGATAGCGTTGTTTTGAGCGACGCATTTTGCGGCGATTTCCCAAAAAACGAAGGAGACTGTCATGAACGACACCACTGCACACCCGCACGAACGCAAGGTGTATTACCCCGGGCAACACGCCGTAGAGTCTGCACGCATTTCGGGCATGGACGCCTACCGGGCTCTTTGTGCCGAAGCCGAAGCAGACTACACCGGGTTCTGGGCGCGCCTGGCGCGTGAAAACCTGCAATGGCAGCAGCCATTTACGCATGTGCTCGATGACAGCCTTGCGCCGTTCTACAAATGGTTCGATGACGGCAAGCTCAATGTGTCCTACAACTGCCTCGACGTGCATGTGCAGGCGGGCCAGGGCGGGAAGACCGCCATCGTGTTCGAGGCCGACGACGGCGCAGTCACCCGGGTGAGCTACGCCGAACTGCTCGACAAGGTGAGTCGCTTCGCCAATGCGCTCAAGAGTCTCGGCGTGAAAAAGGGCGACCGGGTGGTCATCTACATGCCCATGTCGGTGGAAGGCGTGGTCGCCATGCAGGCCTGCGCGCGCATCGGCGCCACGCATTCGGTCGTGTTCGGCGGTTTTTCGGCGCAGTCGCTGCGCGACCGTATCCAGGACGCAGGCGCCGTGTTGGTGATCACCGCCGACGAACAACGCCGTGGCGGCAAATCGTTGCCGCTCAAGGCCATAGTCGATGAGGCCTTGAACCTGGGTGGATGCGACACCGTTCGCAATGTGGTGGTTTACCGCCGTACTGGCGGTGACGTGGCCTTCAATCCACCGCGCGATGTGTGGATGCACGAACTTGCCGCCGCCCAGACGGCGGACTGCCCGCCAGAATGGGTGGAGGCAGAGCACCCGCTGTTCCTGCTCTACACATCCGGGTCCACCGGCAAGCCCAAGGGCGTGCAGCATGCCAGCGCGGGCTATCTGCTCTGGGCCAAACTGACCATGCTGTGGACTTTCGACATCCGGC
>JAQTVS010000098.1 GCA_028706735.1 Thiomonas sp. | reverse complement strand
AGGGCAGAGCATGATGCCTACCACGATCTCGCCCACAGCGGCCGTCTGTCCCAGCCGCCGCGCGGGCATGCCGCCGACGCGTCCGGCCAGCACGATGACCGTGAGCTGCAGCAGGGTGAAGAACAGCAGGGCTTCGGTAGCGTGGACGGAGAGGGGGGTGTTTACGCTCATGGGCAATGGCGGTGGGCAGTGCGGGCCGGGATCAGATCATGCCGCCATTGATGGAAATGATCTGGCCGCTGATGTAGGCCGCTTGATCGGACGCAAGAAAGCCGACGAGATCGGCCACTTCCTCGGGCTGGCCGGCGCGCTTCATCGGCACGAGCCGCGCCACAGCGTCGGCATCGAAGCTGTCCGCGCTCATCGGCGTGGCGATGATGCCGGGAGCCACCGCGTTCACGGTGATGCCGCGGCTGGCCACTTCCAGCGCCAGTGACTTGGTGGCGGCGTGCAGCGCACCCTTGGCGGCGGCATAGTTCACCTGGCCGCGGTTGCCCGTGATGGCGGCCACCGAGGTGATGTTGATGACACGGCCCCAACGGGTGCGGATCATGGGCAGCATCAGCGGCTGGGTGAGGTGGAAGAAGCTGTTGAGATTGACGTCGATGACCCGTTGCCATTGGTCGGAGCGCATGCCGGGAAACACCGCGTCATCGTGCAAGCCGGCGTTGTTGACCAGCACCTGGATCGGTCCATCGGCCAAGAGGCTCTCGGCGGCTGCCGCGGTGGCGGCGGGGTCGCTCAGGTCGAAGGCCAGGGCCTGCGCGGAGCAGCCCTGGCCGCGCAGTTCTGCGGCCAGGGACTGGGCGCGCAGCACGCCGCTGTTGGCGTGGATGAGGACGGCAAAACCATCGGCGGCTAGGCGACGGCAGATCGCGGCGCCTATGCCGCCGCTGCCGCCGGTGACCAAGGCGCGGCGTGCTTGTGGCGTGGTGTCAGTCATGGGTTTGGTCTCCGGCGCTGCCCAACAGGACCGACGCGCGGCCTTCCAGCAGCAGTCGGCCTGCGGCGCGCACGCTGAACTGGTAGAGCAGCATGCTGGCATCGCCGCTGATGCGCTCGACGTTCACCGCGAGATCGGCGACCAAGTCGTCGATGCGGGAGGCATGCAGTTGCACCGCGCGCACGCTGACCAGCATGCCGGGTCGTGGCGGCGCGTCCTGTGGTGCGGCGAGGGCGCCATGCACCGCCATGGCCTGCGCGGCATATTCGATCCCACAAGCTGCTCCGAGCCGGTCGAACTGGCGCAAGGGGTTGTCCATATCGCGGTGGCTAGTGGCGCTGCAGACGATGCGCTGTGCGTCCCACGCCAGCACCCGGTCGAGCAGGCACATGGAGCCCTGATGCGGAATGTGCGCGGCGATCCAGGCGTGATCGTGTGCGCCATCGTCAGGTCGGGCAGGGTTCAGCATGGGGCGAGGCGCACTTCAAGCTGTTGATCGGGGGACTGGTCGAGCACCACGGTGTCGCACTGTCCTTTGCACAGGGCCTGCAGCAAGGGCAAGCTGCGAGCCGCTGGGATGGAGCGACGCAAGGTTTCCAGCCCGGCATCGGCCAGCCGGGTTGCGGGGGCGCGGGTGTAGGGCAGGCTCGGATCCAGGCTGAGCCGGGCCAGGGTGTGCTCCCCAGCCTCTGGCGCGAGGGCCAGTGCAACGCCAAAGCTGTCGGGGATGGGGCGGGCGCTGTGCAGCGGCTCGGGATAGCAGGTGTCGTAGGCCAGCAGCAGCACGGGCCGGCGCAGGAGCGTGACTTGCACCAGTGCTTCGAGAAGCCCGGCAGCAAAGCTGGCATCGAACGCGCACAGCACCGCGGATGGGGCCATGGCCCCGGTGGCGATGCCCCAATAGCCCGAGGCTGCGTTGTGCACCGAGTTGTGAAAGCGGGTCGGCGAAATCAGCCGGTCGCTCGATGCGAGGGCGTCGCAGATCTCGTGGCAGTTCCGTCCATCGCCACTGGAGGAAGAAAACACGGTGGCCAGATCGGCGGCCTGCATTCCGGCGGCAGCCACGGCCTCCAGCCCTGTGGCGAGGGTGAGCTTGATCACGGCGGTAGCGCGGCGGCGCTCGGCCGGTGGCAGAATTTGCGGCACCGGCAGCACGGTCGGCTCCGGCACATAGGGCACTTCGTGCATCAACACGGCGCGCGCCTGCGGCCAGTCGCGCAAGCCGGGGCCGAGCAGGCCGATGCCGTCCACGCAGGCGCTGAGCAGGGTGGGCGGGCTCATTGGGCATCTCCCCGTGCCAGCACCAGACTGCAATTGGCGCCGCCAAACCCGAAGGAGTTGCTCAGCACCCGGCGCGGCGCAGAAGGGCGTGCTTCCAGCAGGTAGTTCAGCGGCGCGACGCTGGCGATGGCCGGGTCGAGCGCGGTGGCGCCCACGCCGCCGGGCAGCACGCCGTGGCGCAGCGCGAGCAGGGAGAACACAGCCTCCAAGCCGCCAGCGGCGCCCAGCGTATGGCCAGTGGCGCCCTTGGTCGAACTGCAGGGTGTCGTGGCGCCGAACAGCGCACCCACTGCGCGGCCTTCGGCGCTGTCGTTGCTGGGCGTGGCGGTGCCGTGCAGATTGATGTAGTCGATCTCGGCCGGCTGCAGGCCAGCTTGTGCCAGCGCCGCCTCCATCGCCCTGCGTGCGCCCAGGCCGTCCGGGTGCGGCGACGACATGTGATACGCGTCACTCGACTCTCCGACGCCCAGCAGCAGCACGGCGTCGTCCGCGGGACGTGCAGGGGCGGCTTCAAGCAGCACGAAGGCGGCGGCCTCTCCGATGGACAGTCCGTGGCGCTGCGCGTCAAACGGGCGGCAGGGCTGGGTGGAGAGCAGTTCCAGCGAATTGAACCCATACAGCGTGGTCAGGCACAGGCTGTCGACGCCGCCCACCAGGGCGCAGTCGATCAATCCGGCGGCGATCATGCGCTGCGCGTTGCCGAAGACCTTGGCGCTGCTGGAGCACGCGGACGACACCACCATGGCCGGGCCGAGCAGGCCGAAGCGGGCGCGCACATAGGCCGCGAGCGAGAAGGTGTTGTGCGTCTGGGCATAGTGATAACTGCCGGGCAGCGCGCCGTTGGCGTCGCGTCGGCGGTAAGCCAACTCCGTCTGCAAGATGCCCGAGGTGCTGGTTCCGAGCACTACCCCCACACGCTGCGCACCGTGGCGGGAGATGGCGGCTTGCACGGCTTGAGTGAAATCATCCTGCAGCAAGGCGAGTTCGGCGAGACGGTTGTTGCGACAGTCAAATGCAGCCAGTTCTGGCGGCAGGCGCACGTCGTCCACACCCGCGACTTCGCCGACCCAGGTGGGCAGATCCACGGTGTCGAAATCACAGGGAGAGAGGCCGCTGCGGCTGTTGTGCAGGGCCTGGAGTTGCGCCTCCAGCCCTGCTCCAAGACAACTTGTGGCGGTGGCCGCGCCGAGTTGCAGGTACGGCAACGAGAGGGGAGAAATGGGCATGTCGTGAGGCGGGGTCAAAAAGGGGATTCGGGCGCATTGATGGTCGCCACGAGCAACACATTAGCAAATGGCGTGCCCTGACTCATGAGCATGGGCTTGACCGTGAAGCCCAATGCCCGCAGGGCTTGCATCCATTCTTCCAGGGTGCGGCAATACAGATGTGCCGTGTGGTGGCCGCGAGCGCGGGTCACGAGGAAGTCCACCCAGTTGCTGATGTGAAAGGGCAGTCCGGCTGCGGCGTCGCCCACTCGCAACAGAAGCACGCCACCGGGAGTCAAGGCTTCGCCCGCGCGGCGCAACACCGCGTCCTGCGCGGGCCTGTCGATGTCGTGCAGCACGTCGAGAATGACCACCGCGTCGGCATTTCCGAAGGGGGTGCTGCGGATGTCTCCCCGCTCGAAATGGGTGGTGGCGCCAAGGGCGGCGTTGGCGCGCGAGACGTCGCGGGCCAACAATTCAATGCCGTGCAGCGCGGTGGTTTGGGGCGGGGCGGGCCAGGCTTGTGGCCAGTTGCCCGCCGCATGGGCGCGTTGCGCGGCAAGCAGCCATGACGCCAGCAGCCCCTGGCCGCAGCCGAGATCGAGCACGCGAGCCCTTCCGGGGATGAGGCCGAGTTGCAGCAGCCGGGCGAATGCCGGATCGCCCGCCAGTTTGCCGCGTGCGAAATGCCAAGCGAAGCGTCCGGCCTGCCGGTAAGGCGCGGCGGCGGCATCGACCAGGCCGGAGAGCCAGTCGGCGGTGGCGTGTGAGGAGGAAGTGGAGGCGCTTGCGTTCATTCAGGACGGGCTGGAGCGGCGGAGGTTGCGCAGGCAGCGCGCAGGGTGACTGTCGTCAGGCCGGCGCTGTGGACGGCGTGGAGCAAGGCGGGCAAGACCTCGAGGATGACCGGACGGCCCTGCGGGGTTCGCGCGGCGTGACCGTCATGCAGGAGCAGGATGTCGCCTGGGCGCAGCTTGTGCAGCAGACGATGCAGCACCACGGCGGGGCGAGCTTCGCGGGTATCGAAGCCTCGGCGGGTCCAACTGGCAAGCAGGAGCTGATGCCGCGCCAGGATTGGCCCGAGGAAAGGATTGCGCAGCCCGGCAGGGGCGCGGAAAAAACGCGGCGTGACGCCGGTGATGTGACGCAGGCTGACTTGTGCGGCCTGCAATTCGCGGGCGTAGCCACGCGGCCCCAGCAGCGAGAAATTGTGGCGATGGCGGTTGCTGTGATTCTCGACCGCATGGCCGCGCTGCACGATGTCGCGGCACAGCTCGGGGTGGGCTCGGCAGCGTTCAGCGATGCAGAAGAACGTGGCGCGCGCGCCGTGGGCATCGAGCAGGTCGAGCACGGCGGGGGTGATCAAGGGGTCGGGACCATCGTCGATGGTGAGCGCCACTTCGCCGCGTCGTGCGGCGGCTTCGGGCAGGCGCGTGACGTTGGGGCCCAGCGCCTGGCTGCGCGGCCACAGGCCGGTCGCAGTGAGCACGACGTGGTTGAGCGCCAGCGCCGCCAGCGCCCAGGGCCAGAGGTCAAACTGCCACAGCACAGCGCCCAGCGCCAGGGCATGCAGGGCGATGGATGCCAGGATCAGGGGCGTGGGCCGCCAAGGCGGAACGGGCGGCAGGACGGTGGCGCAGTCGTCAGGCATGGTTCAGGGTCCTGGCGAGGCCGCTGTGGTCTTGTCAGGCGCCGAGAGCATGGCCGAAAAAAGCAGGGCGAGCAGGGCGCCGGGCGCGACGGTTGCGCCCATGGCCTGCAATACGGGCACGCCCGACAGCAGCAAAGGGCCGAACCCCGCCACGGTGGTGAGATTGGCGAACAGCAACGAGGCGAGGGTGGACGGTTCGATGCCGCCGACCTCGTCTTGTCCCTGGTTGAAGAACAGGGCGTAGTTCGAGCCCACGGCGACGATCAACATCATGCCCACCAGATGCAGCAGGGTGAGCTGAACGCCCGACAGCAGCAGACCGGCCACAACCACGAGCACGGCGGCCAGCAGCGGTGCGAGCACCCGTGCGGTGCGCGCTGCCGAGCGCAGTACGACCAGCAGCAACACCGCGATGGCGGCAATGCCGGCGAGCGACAGCTCCGAAGCTGTGCGCAGATAGCCGTCGTACAAGCCGGTGCTTGCGGCGCCAAGATTGATGACCTGTGCGCCGCTGCCGTGCAAGGCGGCCTGCACGCGGGCGTCGTCAATGCTGGCGCGAGGGGGCGCTCGCAAGGGCAGCAGGGCGGTCCAGCCGCCCGTGGCTTGTTGCAGCAGCATGCCGTCGAGTGCCAGGGAGAAAGCGGTATGCGCCAAGTCGGGCCGGGTCAGCAACGGGAGATGGCGCGCCGCCTCGACATCGTGCAGGAAGGGGGCAAACAGTGCGGGCCTGACGGGCAGGCCGCGCAAGGCGGCATCCAGCCGGGTTTGCAGCACGCCGGCGTCAGGCAGGGTGGACTGCCGGGCGCGCTGCGTGGCCAGGCTGGGCAGATAACGCGCCGGGCTGTCAAAACCGGCGATCACGCCTTGTTGCTGGAGGGCTTGCAGCCGGGGCGCGATGCGTTCTGCCGCGGCGAGTGCGGCCTCGAGGCTGGGGGCGTGAACGGCCACCAGATCAACGGCATCGGGCGCGCCCAGTTGTTCGCGCAGTTGCGAGTTCAGTGCAAGGGCTTGCGGGGTGATGGGGCTGAGCGCGGAGAGTTGTGTGTTCCAGAGGGTGTGGCGATGGGCCAGCACCACGGCGATCGCGCCAAGCGCAAGCAATGCGACCAGCCAATGCAGGCTGCGCAGGCGTGCAACCAGTAGCTTGAGGCGCTGCCCGGTGCGGCTGAGGTCGCGCACGGCGAAGTGGGTGGGCAGGAGTTGTGGCAGCACGAAGCGCGTGACCAGCGCCGCAGCCACCAGACCCGCTATGGAGTAAGCCCCAAGTTGGGCCAGCCCGGGAAAGTCCGAGAGCAGCAGGGTGGCAAAGCCGACCACCGAGGTCAGCATGCCCAGGCGGATGGTGGGCCAGAAGCGGTGCAGCCAGTCACTGCGCGCGGTGTCTGGCGCTGTGCCGGGCGTCCTGGCGCGCCTGGACTGGACAAACAAATAAATGGAGTAGTCCACCGCTTCGCCGATCAGGGTGGTGCCAAACCCGAGGGTGATGCCCTGGACCACACCGAATCCCAGACTGACGGCGGTGATGCCGGCCAATACGCCGGACAGCACGGGCAGCAGCCCGAGCAGCAGCACTGGCAGTGAGCGATAGACCAGCAGCAAGAGACCAACGATGAGCACGCCGCCGATGAGTGATACACGCTCAACCGCGCGTCTGATGGTGGCGCGCGCTTGCACCGCAAAGACCGCTGTGCCGCTGATCACCAGGCTGGCGCTGCGCGCCGCGGGCGCGCTTTGTTTCTGTTCGATCTGTTGCTGCGCGGCGGAGTAGGCGGCGCGCACTGCGTCGATGGCGGCCTGCTGGCCATCGGTGTCCGTGCCTGCGGCGCGCGTCTGCACCAGCAGCAGGGCGCGGGGCATGTCGGGCGCAGCCCAGACGCCATCGTCCTTGTGCGGCTGCGCGCCTGCTGCCATGTTGTCCAGCAATTGCAGCAAGGCGCCTGTGGGGTCGGCGGGGAACAGGGATTTGAGAGTGCCGCCCAGGGGCGAGGCGAGGGCGTCAATGCTGGCCGCAATGGCTTGGTGCAGGCCAGATTCCGAGAAAGTCTGCGGCGTGGTGGCGGGGCTGAGCAGGTAGCGGTACTTGAACAGTAGGGCTTCGTCAGCGTGCGCATCGGCCGGTTCGCCGTTGTTGACCGAGACGAATGCCGCCTGCTGGCGCAGCCGCGCCGCCAGTGCGCGCGACAAGGCAGCGCGGGTGCGCGCATCACTGCCGTCGATTCCCACCAGAATGAGGCGAGAGATCAGGCCGTCGCGCAACTGATCGACCAGCACCTGCTCCTGGGCAGTGGGCTTGCTCGGCAGGAAGGCCGACATGTCGGCGGCATAGTGGCTTTGCAGGATGACGGCCAGACAGGCGACGAGTGCGCCCAGCCAAAGCAGAACCGGGGTGAAACGCCGCCGCATCATCCGTGCACGCCCAACAAAGTGAAGATCCACCCGGAGGTCATTGCACGGGTTGCTCGTGAATGGTCATCAGTGAGCTGTCGCCGTCGGCCTGCAGCACGGCGATCGTCTGCACCTGGCCCTGCCTGCCTCCGATCTGGATGCGGCGCACCCGTGCACGCGCCTTCGCGTCCACGGGCGACAGGGTGAGTTCCCAGCTTGCCGCAGTGCCATCGAGGGTGGTGGTGTAGTCGCGCTGCAGCGCCTTGCGGTCACCGTTGAGGGTGGCCCGGATGCTGTTGATCAACACGGCAACGTCTGGATGGTCGCGCAGGTCGAACTGATGGCTGCGGCCATCCATTTCGAGGGTCACCTGGTTGGCCTGCAGGATCAGGGTTTGCCGCTTGGGTTTGAGGGTGCGCATCTCAAGAAAGTCGGGTGCGGCAAATCGCAATTCGCCGGACGACTCGATGGGTGTGTCGAGCATCGCCAGGGTCTTGGTCTCGACAAAGGTGGCGCGGTTTGCCGGATGGCGGGCCAGAGCCTGCATCAGGGTGTCGAGTGTCCAGTTGGCCGCCTGGGACAGCGACGGGACGAGCAGCGCGCAGGTGAGCAGCATGGCGCGCAGGGCGAATCGGCGTGTGGGCAGTTTCATGGCTCGATCGGCCCGGCTGCTTCCGCTTCGGGGCCCTTCCAGAAGTCGTAGAAATTGAACCAGTTGTAGGGCGCATCGGCGCAGCGCATTTCAAGACGTTCCACATAGCTTGCCAGCGCGGCGTCAATGGCGGCGGCGCGCTGGCTGCGGTGGATGCTGGTGAAATCGGCCAGGCGCTCGAAGTGCACGTCGTAACGGTTGCCGCCGCGGTAGATGCCAAACATCAGCACCACCGGGCGCTTGAGCAGGGCGGCAATGCGCAACGGTCCGCGCGGCCAAGGCGCAGGCTGGCCGAAAAACGGCAGAGTCACCGTGCTGTCATCGTGCAGGGAACGGTCGGCAAGAAAGCCGACCACGCCGCCCGCGTCCAGCCGCTCCTGCAGTCGCAGCATGGAGTCGAGCCGTCCCAGGGGGATGATGTCCTGCGCGGCAGCGGGGTTGATGGCGTGCAGCGCGTCGTTGATCTTGCGCGCATTGTCCGGATACATCAGCAACGAAACGCGCGGCGCAGCGGCACGCCGGGCAAGAGCGCGCAACACCTCGAAACTGCCGAAATGCGCCCCCATGAGAAACGCGCCCCGACCCTGTGCCAGAACGGCGTCCAGAACGTCTGCGCCTTGCACGCGCAGATCGAACAGATCCCAGCGATCATTGAGCAGATAGACGCGGTCGTGAATGGTGGAGGCGAAGCTGAACACGTGGCGGTAACCATCGGCCCAGTTCGCGTCGCGTCCGAGCACGCGCTTGAGGTACTGGCGCGAAGCGCGCCGCGCGGCAGGCGCAAACAGCACGAAATACACTGCAATGCCCGCCAGCACGACACGCCCGACACGACG